>OMUK01000101.1 GCA_900314215.1 uncultured Prevotellaceae bacterium | reverse complement strand
AGAAAAATCACCGAGGATAAGCGGTGACGCCTGCTTCTGAATTTCAATAAAATCTGCGAGAATTGTGAGAAAACTTGGATAAATTGGAAATTTATTTGTATATTTGTAACCTATCGAGGAGATTGCTGCATGGTTGGTGCAGTGTCGAGTGTAGCGATCTTGAGATAGGAAAATTTGTTTAATTGCTACTATGTTTACCGTGTAAAAATAATCTTTTATGCAATTTTCTATAATACTTAACATTACGACACTGCTTCATTAATTTCAAGATTTATGAAAAAATTTTACATTTTGTTCTTGTTGCTGTCTTTTGTTTTGAGCGCAGGAGCTTCTATCCCCACAGAGCTCGATGTTGAACCATCAGGAGCCAACAAAGTGAGTAAAATTGATGTCATTTCCATCAGTTACACCAAAGGCAGCTATGCCAGCATCGCTTCCTATTCCAACCCCAAAGTGCTTGTAAACGGAACTCAGGTAGCTGTCACTTACAAGAAGGTGAGTGATACTGAGATTAACTACATTCTCACCAACCCCATCACTACCTCGGGTGAATACACCATCTCAATACCTGCTGGAACTTTCTGGTACGATGATATGTACGAGTTTGATAACGCAGAGATGTCGTGGAAGGTGACCGTGGAAAACAAGGATAGTGAGTTTAAGCCTATCGAAAACACGGGCGCAAGCATCGAGCCTGTGCAAGGAGCCTACAACTCATTGCACTATTTCACCATCACTATCGACGCCTCTTATGTCTCGGCCAACGGCACGATTAAGCCCTATCTCATCAAGGACGATGGTACCAACACGGTGGTAGCTACGGGCAAGTCGGTTGACGGTGCAGGCCTCATCAATGGCAATATCGATCTTGATTCGGCAGTCACTGTCCCTGGCAAATATGTTCTGGTAGTTCCGGCAGGAGCTTTTTACAGCTATCTCACCGACGAGGATTATCCTGAATACCGTTTCCGCTATGTGATTAACACCGACAGTGCAAGTCCTGAACCCGCTGCCGACAACGTTACAATCACTCCTGCACCTGGCACCGCTGTTGAGGGCTTAGATAGCATAGTCGTGAAATACAACGACTACAACAGCGTGTATTCCAACAAAAACAACACCCAACTTGGCGACATCACAGTGACCGATGCTGCTGGCAATGTGGTGGCCAAGGGCACACCAGCCATTAGCACTACCGGTGGTTCGACCTCCAATGAGATGAGGATCGACTTCGCCCCAGCTGTTACGACTCCAGGCGACTATATAGTCAACATTCCGGCACGTTCGTTCATCGTTGAGGGCACGCAATTGTGGAGCGGTCGCTACACCACGCCGCAGCAGGTGAAGTATACCGTGATCGTTCCCACGGGCGTCAACAACCCACGCGTCGACGCTGAATCGGCAGCAATCTACCGCATCGACGGCACGAGAGTGGAAGCCAACAGTGTGAATGAACTGCCTGAGGGATTCTACATCGTGAATGGCAAGAAGATTGTGAAGAAATAAGTCAAATTTCATCGGTGTTTTCTCTAAAACGAAAGGAATATGAATATGAGAATGAGTAAAAAGGTGAGATTGTTCTTCACAGTGCTTGGATTGTGCCTAGCGACAGTTGCCACGGCAGCATCGAAGCCGGCCCAGCGTGCAGCCGACCCAAATGAAGGCACGTTCTACAGCGGCAACTACTATTACGAGATCATCTCAAAGGCCGACAAGACTGTGCGTTTTGCCATTGATTATATCAATGATGCCGCTCCCTACAGCGGCGACGTGGTGGTACCAGCAAAGGTCACCAACGACGGCACCGAGTACACGGTGGTGGAAATCGGCAAGTTTTGCTTCGACGATGATGCCACCAGCCTCAAGTCGGTAAAGCTCCCGTCTACCATTCGCAAGATCGACGAGTGGTCGTTCTATGGATCATATATCACCGAGATCAACCTGCCCACGGGGCTGCAAGAGATAGAGACCAATGCATTTTGCGACGCTAAACTCAAATCGCTTTCCATCCCGGGAACGTGTAAAAAAATCGGCAAAGAGGCATTTCAGGACAACAAGATGCTCGACACGCTCGTTGTGGGTGAAGGCATCGACTCTATTTCGACAGGCCTCTTCAGCGGTTGCTTGAAGCTCAGTAACGTCACCTTGCCCTCCACCTTGCACAAGATAAGCCAATATGCGTTTTACGAGTGCAATTCTATGGGTTCAATTACAATACCCGATGGTGTAGACAGCATCGGCAAGTATGCTTTCGCTAAATGCGAGAAACTCAATCATGTGATTGTGCCCAACTCGGTTAAGTACATGGGCAAAGGGGTGCTGCTTGCATGCACATCGCTCACCGATGCCACATTGCCCGAGGCACTCGACACACTTCCCGAGGAAACATTCAGCTACTGCGTTGACCTGCCGAAATACAAGGTGAACGACGGAGTGAAGACAGTGGGCAAGCGTGCTTTTGAATACTGCTTTGCATTGAGTGAGATCACATTTGGCAAGGATGTGACCACCCTTGAAGAAGCCGTGTTTGACAACAGCACAGCCCTCAAGAAAGTATATTGCGAGAGCTTGGTTCCGCCCACAGGCGCCGACTTCCCAAGCAACGTGTATAGCGAAGCAACGCTCTATGTGCCAGAGAAGTCAATTGAGGCTTACCGGCAAGCCGACGGATGGAAAAACTTCACCAAAATCGAGGCTAATCCCAACGTGAGTAGCGTCGACCTCATTCATGCCGACGGCAACTTCAAAGCAGTATATTATGACTTGAATGGCGTGCGTGTCGACAATCCCGCTCAACCTGGAGTCTACGTGAAGCGCACAGGCAACAAGGCTGTGAAAGTGCTCGTGAAGTAAACTGCTTCTACACATAACTATTAACAAAAAACAGGAGGCATTGAACTCTGGTCAAGAATTGTGCCCCCTGTTTTTATTTTAGTCATTTCTCGCCGCTTTGCCTGCACTCTTGCGGGATGGATTGGGGCCGGGAACAATTAATCGATGAAAAAGGGGGGTATTTCTATGGAAAAATTGAGGCAGTCTATTTAATTTGTGTTAAATAATTAAGGTTTTTTACATTTGCGGTGAGAAAAATTGAGAAAGATATGAAATCAACACTAGCAATCGTCACCACAGCGCTATTGCTGCTCACACCGGCGGCTGCGCATGCCCAAGACACACTGCAAGCCACAGTCACAGCCAAGCCCTCGAGCTGGACCTTGCGCAACTGCATCGACTATGCCAAGCAGAACAATGTGACCGTGAGAAAAAACAAAGTGAGTGCCCAGAGCGCCCGCCTCGACCTGGCCAACGCCAAGGCCGGCCGGCTGCCCACCGTGAGCGCCTCGACGAGCCAGCAAGGCAGCTACGCCCCCTTTCGCGAGACCTCGGCAGTGGTCAATGGCAGCCAGGTGATCTCGACCGGCAGCAAGTGGACCTATAGCGGCAACTATGGCGTGAATGCCTCGATGCCCCTCTTCGACGGCGGCACCACGAGCAACAACATCAAGCTCGCCGAAATCAACACCCAGATTGCCGAGCTCAACACCAACGCCTCGGAGCTCAACATCGAGGAGCAAATCACCAACCTCTATGTGCAGATACTCTATGCCCGCGAGACCGTGAAGCAAGACGAGGAGCAAATCAAGCTCTCGCAGGTGAACCTCGAGCGCACCCAGCAATTCTACAAAAACGGCTTGCTGGCTCAGGCCGACGTGAGCCAAATCGAGTCGCAGCTTGCTACCGACAAATATCAGAAGGTGGCCGACGAAACCACCCTCAACCAGTATAAGCTGCAGCTCAAGCAGCTGCTCGAGATAAGCGACGACGAGAACTTCGACATCGCCAGCAACGGCGTGGATGGCGACGTGCTCGCCATGCTGCCCACCACTACCGACGTCTACAACGCCGCCCTCGCCCTGCGCCCCGAGATACAGGCCAATAAGCTGGCCATGCAGAAGAGCGACCTCGACGTGAAGATTGCCAAGGCAGCCTGGTACCCCTCGATCAACCTCAACGCCGGCCTCAACTCGACCAACATGAGCGGCAGCGGCAACCTCTTCACCCAGCTCAAGAAGAACTGGAACAACTTTGTGGGCCTGAGTGTGAGCGTGCCCATCTACGACGGCGGCAAGACCAAAAACAACATCGCCAAGGCCCGCCTCGAGAAGGAAAGCTACTACCTCGACCTGCTCGACGCCCAAAAGTCGCTGTGGAACACCATCGACACCTATCACATGAACGCCTACAACGCCCAGCAGCGCTATGTGGCGGCCAAGGAGAATGCAAAATATGCCCAGACGAGCTACGACCTCACCAGCGAGCAATACCGCCTGGGGCTGAAAAACATACTTGAGCTCACCACGGGCAAGACCAACCTCGAGAGCGCCAACCAGCAGATGCTGCAGGCCAAATACACCGAGTTGCTCAATGCCGCCATGCTCAAGTACTACAAGGGCGAAACCATCGACCTCTAGGCCGCTGCCAGGTGAGCATGCTAGAAAACTTCAACAATTCACACAACACATCTCGATAAAAACAAAAGCACAAGATAATGGAAGACAACAAGAAAAAATCAATCAAGAAGATTGGCACCATCGTGGTGGCTGTGGCCGTAGTGGCCGCGCTGCTCGCCTTCATCTTTGGTGGCAAGAAAGATAGCGGCGAGGTAAAGTTTGAAACCGCCAAGGTTGAGAAAGGCACTATCTCGTCAAGCGTCACCGCTACTGGCACTGTCGAGGCTGTGACCTCGGTCGACGTGGGTACGCAGGTGTCGGGTATCGTGACCAAGCTCAATGTCGACTACAACAGTCAGGTCAAGAAGGGCCAGGTCATCGCCGAGCTCGACAAGTCGAACCTGCAGAGCCAGCTCACCACCGCCCAGGACAACCTGGAGCGCGCCCGTGCCGACGTGCGAACCCAGCAGGCCGCCGTGCAACAGCAGCGTGCAGCCTTGCAGAGCGCGCAAGCCAGCATGAACTACCAGAAGTCGAACTACAACCGCTATGCCACCCTCTACCGCAAGGGCCTGGTGAGCGCCAACGACTATGAGAGCGCCCGCCTGAGCTACCAGCAGGCCGCCAAGCAAGTGGCACAAGCCCAGGAGCAGGTGGCCAGCGCACAGACGCAAGTGGCCAGCGCAGAGACGCAGGTGGGCACAGCCCAAGAGAGCGTGAAGCAGGCGCAGACCAATCTGGGCTATGCCACCATCACCGCCCCCATCGACGGCGTCGTGATCTCAAAGTCGGTTGAGGAAGGCCAGACCGTGGCTTCGTCCTACAGCACCCCAACGCTGGTGACCATCGCCAAGGACCTGCGCGACATGCAGGTGGTGGCCGATGTGGATGAGGCCGATATAGGCAATGTGAAGGAAGGGCAGCGCTGCCAGTTCACCGTCGACGCTTACCCCGACGACGTCTTCACCGGCACCGTGAAGCAAGTGCGCCAGAATGCCACCACCACCAACAATGTGGTGACCTACGAGGTGGTGATCACTGCCCCCAACCAGGACCTCAAGCTCAAGCCAGGCCTCACCGCCAATGTCACCATCTACACCCTCGACCGCTCCAACGTGACCTGCGTGCCCAGCAAGGCATTGCGCTTCACTCCCACAACCGAGGTGGTGGGCAAGAAATACAAGATAGGCACCGCCCGTGGCGAGCATGTGGTGTGGACCCTCGAGGGCAACAAGCTGGTGCCCCACACCGTGGAGATTGGCACCAGCGACGGCACCCACACCGAGATATTGAGCGGCATCGAGCTGGGCACCCAGGTCGTGGTCGACGTGGCAGTTGCCAGCGATGCCAGCAACGATGAGGAAAGCAGCAGCGACGACACCTCGTCGCCCTTCCAGCCCAAGCGTCCCGGCAGCGACAAGAAAAAGAGCAGTGGCTCCAACGGCAGCGGCTCCAACGGCGGCGGTGGAGGCAAGTCGGCATAATTGTGCGATTACAAGCTAACTTAATCATGGAAGAAAACGTAAATAAGAAACCAGTCATTGAGCTCACCAACCTGCGCCGCAACTTCAAGGTGGGCGGCGAGACGGTGCACGCGCTGCGCGGCGTGTCGTTCACCATCTATGAGGGCGAGTTTGTGACCATCATGGGCACCTCGGGCTCGGGCAAGTCGACCCTGCTCAACATACTGGGATGCCTCGACAAGCCCACCAGCGGCGAGTACAAGCTCGACGGCGTGCCCGTGCGCACCATGAGCAAGAATCAGCGAGCCCTGTTGCGCAACCACAAGATAGGCTTTGTGTTTCAAAACTACAACCTGTTGCCCAAGACAACCTCGGTGCTCAATGTGGAGTTGCCCCTCATGTACAACCCCAATGTGGGCTCTACCGAGCGCCGCGCCCGCGCAGTGGCCGCACTCAAGCGTGTGGGCCTGGGCGACCGCCTGGAGCACCTGAGCAACCAGATGAGCGGCGGCCAGATGCAGCGCGTGGCAATCGCCCGCGCCCTGGTCAACGACCCCGCCGTGGTGCTCGCCGACGAGGCCACCGGCAACCTCGACACCCGCACCTCGTTTGAGATACTGGTGCTCTTTCAGGAGCTGCACGCCGAGGGCCGCACCATCATCTTTGTGACCCACAACCCCGAGATAGCGCAGTACTCAAGCCGCAACATCACCCTGCGCGACGGCAAGATACGCGCCGATGTGTTGAATACCGACATCAAGAGCGCTGCCGAGAAGCTCGCCACACTGCCGGTTAACGACGATGATTAAAATGTGTAGGTGACAGCCTCAAGCCGCGCGGGCAGCTCCCTCGCCACTCGAGGCTTGCATCATAACTAAAGCATATACAATGAATTTTTTCAATCTATTCAGAATAGCTATCAAGGCCATCGCAGCCAACAAGATGCGGTCGTTTCTCACCATGCTGGGCATCATCATAGGCGTGGGCTCGGTCATCACCATGCTTGCCATAGGGCAGGGCTCCAAGGTGAGCATCCAGAAGCAAATCGCCGAGATGGGCTCCAACATGATCATGATACACCCCGGCGAGGACAAGGGCCCCGGCGGCGCCCGCCAGAGCGCCGACGACATGGAGACCCTCACCTTGCAGGACTATGAGAATATCGTTGACCAGAACAAGTATCTTGCAGCCGTGAGCCCCAATGTGAGCTCGAGCGGCCAGGTCATCTTTGGCAACAACAACTACCAGACGAGCGTGACCGGCGTGAGCCAGGACTACCTGGAGATACGCCAGCTCACCGTGGAGGAGGGCGAGATGTTTACCAATGCCGACATCAAGGCCAGCGCCAAGGTGTGCGTCATCGGCAAGACGATCGTCGACAACCTCTTTGGCGAGGGCGCCGACCCCATAGGACAGGTGATACGTTTCAACAAGATTCCCATGCGCGTGGTGGGTGTGCTCAAGAAGAAGGGCTACAACTCGATGGGCATGGACCAGGACGACATCATCCTGGCCCCCTACACCACCGTGATGAAGCGCATGCTTGCCCAGACCTATCTCTCGGGCATCTATGCCAGCGCCATCAAGGAGAGCATGACCGACCTCGCCATTCAAGACGTCACCTCGATCTTGCGCACCGACCACAAGCTCAAGGCCGGTGAGGACGATGACTTCAACATACGCTCGCAAGAGGAGATGAGCTCGATGATGAATTCTACCACCAGCATGATGACCACGCTGTTGGCAGCCGTGGCCGGCATCGCCCTGGTGGTGGGCGGCATCGGCATCATGAATATCATGTATGTGTCGGTGACCGAGCGCACCCGCGAGATAGGCCTGCGCATGAGTGTGGGAGCCCGCGGCATCGACATCCTGGCACAGTTCCTCATCGAGTCGGTGCTCATCAGCATCACCGGCGGCGTGATAGGCGTGCTGCTGGGCGTGGGGGCGGCATTTGCCGTCAAGACCTTTGCCCACTGGCCCATCAGCATCGAGGTGTGGACCATCATCCTCTCGTTCACGGTGTGTACCTTTATTGGCGTGTTCTTTGGCTGGTATCCGGCCAAGAAAGCGGCCAATCTCGACCCCATCGAGGCCATACGCTACGAGTAGAAAATATTTTATAACTTGTTTTCTGTCAAAAAAATAGTTAACTTTGCAATGAGCGATAACGAACGAAAATCAATGAAGCGAAGAGAGCTGCTTATACACATCATGTGCTGGAGCATTGTCTTGTTTCTGCCGCTGGCTTTCTTCCGCCCCAACGAGTCGTGGGAGCTGCGCATGAGCCACTGGTTGCGCTCGTTGGGCGGCACGCTGGGCTACATGATCATCTTCTATGTCAACTACCTGTGGCTGGCGCCCAAGTTCTTGTTTACCCGCAAGCGCGGCCTCTATATCATGCTCAATGTGCTCCTCATCGCCGCAATCATAGGTTTGTCGCTGGGTTGGTGGGACGCCTTCGGCCACATCTTGCCCGACGAGATGCCTCGCATGGAGCGACGCCCGCCTCACCGCCACGGCGGGCCGCCCTTGTGGAACATGATGTTTCAGAGCGCGCTCATGACGGCGCTTGTGGCAGCGCTGGCCATGGCAGTGTGCATGGGGCAACGCTGGCAGCACATCGAGGAGACGCGCCGCGAGGCCGAGAAAGCCAAGAGCGAGGCCGAGCTCACCAACCTGCGCAACCAGCTCAACCCCCACTTCCTGCTCAACACGCTCAACAACATCTACGCCCTCATCGCCTTTGCCCCCGAGAAGGCACAGACCGCCGTCGAGGAGCTGAGCAAGCTGCTGCGCCACGTGCTCTATGAGAACCAGCAGAACTATGTGCCCCTCTACAAGGAAGTGGCGTTTATGAAAAATTACATCGCGCTCATGAAGATACGCGTGACCAGCAATGTGAAAGTCGAAACCCACATCACCGTGGCCGACGACGACTCCACCCCCATAGCCCCGCTCATCTTCATCTCGCTCATCGAGAATGCCTTCAAGCACGGCATCTCGCCCAGCGGCAAGGGCTATATACTGGTGAGCATGAGCCACGACGACGACGCGATCGTGTGCGAGATACGCAACAGCAACTGGCCCAAGCGAGCCAACGACAAGAGCGGCTCGGGCATAGGCCTGATGCAAGTGCAGAAGCGGCTCGACCTCATGTACCCGGGTTGCTACTCCTGGGAGAAAGGCACCGCCAATGATGATAAAGAATATTACAGCAAAATAACGATTTACCGATATGACACTCAAGTGCGCAATAGTTGATGATGAGCCCCTGGCAGTAGAACTGCTGGTGAGCTATGTGGCCAAGATCCCCTTTATGGAACTGGCTGGCAAGTATTCCAACGCAATCGACGCGATGAAGGGCCTGAGTGAGCACCCCGTCGACGTGGTTTTTCTCGACATCCAGATGCCCGACCTCAACGGCCTCGAGCTCTCCAAGATGCTGCCCGAGACCACCCGCATCGTCTTCACCACTGCCTTCCAGCAATATGCGGTCGACAGCTACCGCCTCAACGCGCTCGACTACCTCACCAAGCCCATCTCCTATGTGAACTTCCTCGAGGCCTGCAGCAAGGCCCTGCAGTGGTTCAAGCTCACCCACCCCAGCGAGGCTGCGGCTCCCAAGCAGGAGCAGGAGATGAAGAGCATCTTTGTGAAGAGCGAGTACAAGCTGCTGCAAATCGACCTCGACAAGATCAAATATATCGAGGGCCTCAAGGACTATGTGAAAATCTACACCGAGGACTCGCCGCACCCCATCTTGTCGCTCATGAACATGAAAGGCATGGAGCAGATGTTGCCCGCCTCGCGCTTCATCAGGGTGCACCGCTCCTTTATCGTGCAGAAGAGCAAGATACGCGAGATCGACCGCAACCGCATCGTCTTTGGCGACGTCTACATCCCCATAGGCGACAGCTATAAGCAGGCCTTCCAGGATTTCATCCAGAAGTAGCCTCTCGCCACCCCGGCGCAAGCCACGGGCGGCCGCCTCATGCCACACATCAAGCCACATGGGCCACTGCAGCTCCCGTGTGGCTTCCTTGCTTTTACCGACGGCGCCAATGCCTCACTCCAAATTGTTCACAGGTGGGTGAGTGCACGTGGCAGGGTGCGGCCTTTATGGCCGTCCGGTGTCGCGAATGGGTGTTTGGGTGGGTGAGTGCACGTGGCAGGGTGCGGCCTTTATGGCCGTCCGGTGTCGCGAATGGGTGTTTGGGTAGGTGAAGGCACATGGCAGGGTGCGGCCTTTATGGCCGTCCGGTTGCAGGGAATAATATCGATTGTTTTTCAGCATTGACACCCACAGCGCGACACAGTGCAAATACACACCTGCCGTGCCCGCCGAAGAAAAAATGATGGGAAAGTGTTGCTTTTTATCTTTTTACTTTTTACTTTTGGCGCCGAAATGCGTCAAAACGACGTGTATCGTGAGTCATCACTTTAATATTTAGGATAATACGACTATGAGATTCTACATTGTGAAAGACGGAACGCGCCAGGGCCCCTACGAGGTTGAGGAGCTCATGCGCCAGCGGTTGAGCCCCGACACCCTGGTGTGGACCAAGGGTATGCCCGAGTGGATCGAGGCATCGCGTGTGCCCGAGTTGGCTGCCGCTATCGACAGCGATGTGCCCAGCATGCCTGGCGACGCGCCGGCTGCCGGCACCGGGCAAGCACCCATTGGCGAGACTGTGCCACCGCCACTCTATGGCGACGAGAGCAAGCCTGAGTCGCAGCAGCCTGCTGGCTACGCTGGAGAGCAACAATATGACAACGCCTATCGGCAGCAAGCCCCAGGCTATGGCTACAACCGGCCGGCCACCGGCACCACTCAGCCCGAGAAGCCCAAGAAGCGCAACCTGACCTGGGTGGTGGTGCTATGCGTGCTGGCTGTGATTGCCCTGCTGGTGTGCACCAAGCCCAGCCGCGACTCCCACCTAGAGGCCATCGACGCTGCCTGCTACGACTACCTGAGCGAGAGTGTCGACAGCAGCCTCATTGGCGGCCTGCCCGGCATAGCCGACGGCGCCAAGAGCCTGATGAACACCTTCATCAACACTGCCATCGAGCAGCACTTTGAGCTCCACGACTACTTCTTGTGGAATGTGGGCAAGTTCACCTACAATGGCCGCGAGAAGACCGTGAGCGTGGGCATCTTGGGCCACGTGTTCACCTTCGACAAGGAGGATTTGGCCGACGCTGTGAAAAAGTATGCCGAGGAGCACCGCGCCCAGCCCACCGACGATGGCAGCGGCGATAACTCGGCTGTGCTGCAAGAGGCCGTCGACGCTGCCAAGGAGGCCGTGGGCAAGGTCGTGTCGAGAGTCGACACCACCGGCCTGGGCGAGAAAGTGGACTCGGCAACCAATGCCGCCATCGACCATGCCACCGACGAGGCCGTGAAGCAGGCACGCAAGGCCGGCGAGAGCCTGCTCGACGAGTTGGAAGACGAAATCAAAAAATACATAGGGAATGGAAATGGCCAATAATCCCGTTGCCCCCAAGCGGCCACAGCGCCGCCTGGGCTGGCTCGTAGGCCTGCTGTGTTGCCTCATCGTGCTGGCCACGCTGTGCCTCTCGCGCCCCAGCCGCGCCCAGCAGCTCGAGGCTGTGAATGATGCCGCACGCTCCTATGTGAGCAACCGGGTCGACAGTCTGGGACTCGACAGCTTGCCCGTCTTTGGCAACATCATGAGCGAGGGCGCCAAGTGGGCTGGCAACGACGCGATGAAGAGCTATCTCGACAGCAACTACACCTATCACGACTACCTGCTGTGGACCACCGGCACCCTGCGCCTCGAGGACGGCAAGGAGCGCCGCGTGGCTGTGGGCCTGCTGGGCCACACCTTTGTGAGCGACGAGGCCGAGATAGGCCAAGCCATGGTGGCTGCCATGCAGAAGAAAGTGGGCGACACCCTGGGCGGCGTGGTCTCAACCTTGTTGCGCTCCCTCCTCCTGCAACCCTAATCCCCTTACCGGGCTGGCACCGCTATTCAAGCAGTACCAGCCCGTTGCATTTCACACACTGCACCGCATGTCTCCATAATGGCGCAGGGGATGTGGACGGCCACTAGGGCCCGTCGGCAGTGGCAGGCAATCAGGTCGATTGTTGCCCGGCGTTGACATTGCCACAATGCGCAACAAGGCACAATTACGAACCTGTAGGGGCCGATCTTGTGTCGGCCCACAAGCACGGTTTTATCCTCTTAATAATCAATGAAATATGATGTAACATTGTCGAGGGCCGGCACAAGACCAGCACCTGCAGGCGGGCTGAACCACGGTGGTGGTAGCGCATAGGCGTGAAACCCTGGTGGCCACCCGTGGCGAGGTGGGCGAGGGCTTGCTGCGGGCTGTCGTGTATTGGGTTGATACACAATTGATAGCGCATTTGCAAGAAAGAATTTTCAAAAAAAATTGAAAAAAGTGTGGCAAATTCAATTTAATTGTGTAATTTTGCACTCGCTAACCGCAAGAAGATAGGGGCGTAGCCCAGCTGGTTCAGAGCGCTGCAGTCACATTGCAGAGGTCATCGGTTCGAACCCGATCGTCCCTACCAATTTAAAGAAGCCAAGTGATTTCACTTGGCTTCTTTGGTTTTTGCCCACATGGGCATCATCTAGTACCACTGGAAAACCAATGTCTATATTCATCGTTTGGTTATATATTTCACTCTCAATCGCTTGGGTAGCTTGCTGGCAACAAGCCGATAGGACTGGTCGATGAGGCCCTTTACCATCTCGTCGTCGATCTTGTCGAGCATGATGTCGTTCCAGTGCACCTTGTTCAGGTGATAGGCGGGGCGTATTCCCTCATAGTGCTCTCTGAGCGTTTGGCCTTGCTCGGGCGGGAGCTTCAAGGCGCAAGAGGGGGCTGGGGCATTGAGCCAGATGTGAAGAAATATCTTCCCCTCGATGCGGAACAGCACCCAGTCGTCGCCATAGGCTTGGTCTTCGGTCGTACCTGGCAAGGCCAAGGCATATTCTCTAACTTCTTCTATATTCATGTCGGTGCGAAAAGAATGTGGGTTTAGTCGAGTATATCCCAGAAACATTGCGGGAGATGGACGTTGTCTACGCTGGCGGCTTTGCTGAACAGGGGTGCAATGTCGCTGGGCGAGAATCCGGCTATGCCGCAGCCTATGGGCGTGACGAGAAACGTGAGCTCGGGGTGGGCCTTGGCATAGGCGATGAATTTGTCGACATAGGGCTTGATGGTGTCGACACCGCCCTGCATGGTGGGTATGGCATAGCTCTGCCCCTGCGGGCCGTCGCCATTGCCAAGCACTGCGCCGAAGTATAGGCGAGCCGTGCGTGCCGCGCCGCCGCCGTGCATGCCAGCAAGGTTGCTGCCAAACACAAAGATTTCGTTGGGCTCGAGCGAGGTGATGTAGTCGGGGGTAATGCGTTTGCTGTAATCTTTTTTCATAATATGTAATTTTTCGCTTGTATGCTGTAGGATGGCTCTCGGCCGGCAAAAGCTTTTTTGCGCAGTTCTTTGGTCATCTTGTTACAAAATTAATAAAAAAAGACGACAGACACTCAAACCATGGCGGTGACCTCGCCAATGAGCCACACCAAACCATCTGTTAAGGCTTATAACATATTGAATACCAATTGGTATCTAATAAAGTGACGAAGAAGAATGGCAGCTCGGGGATGCCGGGTTGCCATTTGTGTGTGTATATATTCTTGGCGAAGCTCTGCATCATGCCCCCATACACTGGGCCCTTGGCGAAAAAAGTCACTCTAACTTCATTTAACAAAGCGCATGTGTCTCTATGGTTGTAACATTTTGGTAAAAATCATCTCACGGGCAATTGCCCATTGGGCCGGAAACAGAATCTTATTTTAAATTTGCATATAGGCATCGCTGCGCTATGGCAAGCCGCGGCGCGATGCCATAAATTGACAATAATCTAATTCTCCCTGCTTATGCGCTACAAAACGATAGTGTTGCTCATCTTCCTGCTGCTCTCCCTGCCGGCAATGCCGCAGAGTGTGGTGCGCCAGCTCGACATTGCTGTGACCCTGAAGCACGACGGTGATGACCACGTGCACGAGGCGTGGAATATCGACATGGGCGACGATGTGGAGAGCGAGTGGTATGTTGCCCACTACAACATGGGCGACCGGGTGATTTCCAATCTCAAGGTCATCGACAATGGCGCACGGCTCACGACCCTCGACGGAGACTGGGACGTTGACATGAGCAAGGAGGAGAAGGCGGGGAAGTGCGGCTTGCGCTCGGGAAGGCGGCTACGAGATATGCTGGGGAGTGCCCACGCTGGGGCGCCACGTCTATACCGTCGGCTACGACATCTCGGGCTTTGTACAGTCCTATCCCGACAAGGACGGGTTTGGCTACTGGTTTGCCGACCTCAACGACGGCGACCCCATCAAGTCCTTCAGGCTCACTGTCACTGCCCCTGTGGCGCTCTCGGCCACTAATTGCCAGGTGTGGGGATTCGGCTACCGGGGCACTGCGCGGCTGGCTGGCGGCATCGTGCGGGCCAGCTCAACGGGCGAAATCGGCAAAATAGGGCTCCTGATGTCGCTCGGCAAGGGTGTGCTTTCACCCGCTCTCAAGGGCAACGGCACTTTTTCACAGCTGAAAGAGAAGGCCTTCAAGGGCAGCGACTTCGGGGGTGGCTCCGAGGGCGAGCCTGCTCCTCTTGCCGTGTGGATTGTAGTGGGATGTGCCGGTGCGGCACTTTTGGCATGGTTCACAGTGCTGGGTGTGAAGGCGCACCGCAAGCGACGCAAGGCCAGGGAGTTGCCCTATTTCAAGCAGGTGTCAAGCTCCTGGAGCCTCTTGAAAGCCGCCAGGGCGCTGAATGAATATGGATGGTACGACAAGGAAAACCTGATTGGGGCCATGATATTGCGCCTGCTCGGCCAGAAGAAGTTGGCCATTGCCGACCTAACCCAGCCCGACAAGCGTGGAAAAACCAAGAAGGCGTTGAAAGTCACTGCTGAGAGCACTTGCATTCCTGCCGACGAGGCGTGCACCGATGCCTACCTGTGTGGCTATCTGCTTCACATCATGGCTTGCGCTGTTGCCGACGACGGGGTGTTGACATCGTCAAAATTTGAGGCTTGGGCCGAGCAGCATGAAGAGGAACTGGCAAACTTTGACAAGGCGCTCGGCGTGGACAGCTGCGAGGCGAAATTGAGCGATGAGGACACGTGCCACTTGCTAGGGCTGCGCAACTATCTTGCCGACCTGGGCAAGACCGACGGCTGGCGCATGGCCGATGCCGGCAGCTGGGACGATGACTTGCTCGTCTACGCCTGCCTCTTTGGCTTCACGAGGAAATTGAGCAAAGCCCTCAAGACCACGTGCCCCGAGCTGCTCGAGCTGTCGAGCCTGGCCCATGATATCGACGACCTGCAGTGCAGAAACGCCTACTACTTGTATTATCTGTCGGCAACCATCACGTCGTGCTCCAGCAACAGCGCCGACAGCTCAAGCTATGGCGGCGGCGGTGGTGGCCGCTAATCGCAGCACGCAATCCTTCATTTCCACCAAGTGCAACTGCTACATTTTTTTTACACTGCCCCTTGTGCAGCTGTTTTGAATGAAGAAAAAAAATGGCAGCCGCGGCATTGCCGGGCTGCCATTGTGTTTATAGAGGTTGAATCTCTTGGTTTACTTCATGAGCTTGCTGGTGGCGGTGGTGCCGTCGGTGTAGGTGGTGACCACAATGTTGACGCCGTCGAGAGGCTGGTTGCTCTCGATGCCGGCGATGTTGTAGTAGCGCACGCTCTTCACCGTCTTGGCTGTGCTCACGGTGTTGACGCCAGTGAGTTCTCTGAACTCAAGCGGGCACGCGATGTAGTTGTTGTACCAGTGCGGGTCGTTGGTCTTCATCTTGCTGGGCACGCGGGCAGGCATCACAGGGCGGGCTGCACGCTGGCGTGGAGTCAGGTTGGCCTCGGTGCTGTCATCGTCGTCGGCATCCTCCCAGGGCTCGAGCTGCTTGAAGACCACGCGCATGCTGTATTCATCGCCCTCGTTGAAGGCAATGGTCATGGCCAGATAGCGGCGGTCGAGCTTCACTTGCTGGAAGAGGCTGCCGTCTTGGTTGTAGCCCATGAGATACTCGTTGCCCAGGCTGTCTCTCTTGTAGATGCCGTCGACCCAAGCCACCTGGTTGCCGTTGGCGCTGAGCGTGTCGGGAGCGGCGAGGGTGAACTCGCTATAGGCGATTTCGGGCATGTCGACGCCGGCAAGGGCCTCGGGAGTCTTGCTGAGCACAAGGCGCGGGTTGGTGTAGTTGTTGTAGAGGGTGCCCTCGACGGTGCGCGGAGCGATGGCCTTCATGGCGCTCAGCTTCTTGTAGAGGTCGGTGTTGTCGCCGCAGTCGATGGCGATGAAGTCGGGATCCCAGTCTTGCCACCAGGTGTAGCCCCAGTCGGCATAGAAGTCGATGAGCACGCTCGTGGCGTTGTCGGTCACATACACCAGGTTCTTGCTGCCGGCCTCGGGCTCAATAGCGGCAGGGGTGGGTATCACATAGAGGGTGTCGGCAATCTGGTAGGCGGTGCTGTCCTCGCCCTGGTACCACACTTTCCACAGGCGGGTCGACCAGTCGTAGGCATAGACCTTGGTGGGCAGGAACTCGGCCTTGTTGTTGTAGATGTTGAGCACGCCCTCCACCGTGTAGTGCTGGGTGGTGTCGGTAGGCAGGTCGATGCCAAAGCGGTTGCAGGCCGGCATGGTGTAGGTGCCTTCCTCTTGCTGGGCGTTGAGGCCCACCTCGGTGATGGCGAAGTTGCCCGTGCTGTCGACGCTGCTCAGCGTCACGTTCTGGAAGAGGTCGTAGTCGGCCTCATAGCCCTGTGGTGCATCCACAAAGAAGCCCAGGTAGCCGCTCATGTCCATGGGGCCCCAGTCGGCGCTGTCGGCCTGCAGGGTCGAGGCGTTGAAGCCGGTGGGCTTGGTGATCTCGCACATGCCGTGATACATGGTCTTGGTGCCCTTCCAGCCGGCGGGGATGTAGTCGCCCTGCTTGTAGGTGTTGCCCACGTTGCCATATACCAGTGCGCTGTAGCCATAGCCGTCGGTGGGGTCATAGCAGCGCAGATACAGGTAGCGGCCCCACTGGTAGCACACCATGGCGTTGCCGGTAAAGGTGAACTCGGTGCCGTCGGCGATGGTGTCGCGCAGCATCTTGAAGGTGTTGAGCTTGGTGCCTGTGGTGTCGGTGGTGTCGGGCGTGGTGCCGCCATCGCTATATGCCACGCGCACCGAGTCGAGGCGCATTTGGCCATTGGCGGTAAACACGACCGAGCTGGCGCTGCCCAGCCAGTTGTTGCTCGAGAAGGAGCCTGTGCTGGGAGTGGGCTCACTCCAGCGGCTGTTGTAGAAGGTGACGCCGGTCACGCTCTTGCCCGTGGGGGCTGCGATGGTGACGGTGCCGCCGTAGACGCGCAACTGCACGTTGCCGTTGTAGTCGCTGTAGAGGCGGTTGGCGGTGTTGGTGGTGCTGGCGCTCACTGTGAAGGTGACGCCGTCGACGGTCGCAGTCTTGTCGGCAGTGATGTCGCCATCGGTGCTGGTGCTCGACGAGGTGCCGGCAAGGCCCAGCAGGGCTACGCCGTTGTGGGCAAAGTCGAACATTGCACTCTGGGCCCACGATGCCGTTGCGATGGCAACGAGAGCCAGTAGGGTGTAGAATTTTTTCATTTTGAATTTTGTTTTATTGTCCTTAATACTAATCGTTTGCAAAATTATACATTTCCCGTGACATTGCAAAATATTTCCTGTTTTCCTCACCTGGCAGGTCACGATGGCTGGCTCAAGAAAAATGGCAGCCGGGCTGGTTGCCTGGCTGCCACTTGATGCAATGGGTGGGGCGGATGATTACTTCACAACCTTGCGTGTTGCGGTGGTGCCGTCGGTATAGGCAGTGCGCTTGATGAGGATGCCGCTGGCATCGGGGCTCACCTGGCGACCCGAGAGGTCGTAGTAGGTGACGCGCTTCACCGTCTTGCCGGCCACGTTCACGTCGGTCACACCGGTCTCGCTGTTGACCCACACGACGGCCGACTTGCGCACCTCGCCGCCGCCGCGGTATATGCTCTGCACGCCTATCTTGGTCCAATTCTTGTCGTAGAAGTAGATGGTGTGCTGGCCGCCGCTCAGGAAGATGTCGTAGTTGCTGTCGCTGAAGCCGTAGGGTATCTCGGTCATGTCGGTCTTGAGGCCGGTGTAGAGGGCGGGCGTGAAGGTGTAGACCGAGTCGTTGTAGTAGATGCAGTAGTACAGGTTGTTGGTGTTGAGCTCATCGCCGTCGACATCGACCGTGGGAATGGTGAACTTGAGCACGTCGAAGCGGGTGGAGCGGGTCACGTTGTCGCTCGTGAACACGGGGTTGGCCGGTGTCATGGCCTCGTCGTCGACCTCTTCAAGCAGCGGTGCTACATATTCCTTCACAATGTAGAGGTTGTTGCGGCCGCAGTTGATGATGAGCGAGGCAGGGTAGGGCGCATAGATGGTGTCGCCCTCCTCGGTGGAGCCCAGTGTGAGCTTGCTGGTCTTGTTGTAGTTGAAATACTTGGTAGTGCCCGTGCTGTCGATATAGGCGTTGCCGGTGAGGGCGTAGATGTGGGAGTTGTAGTTCTCATCGACACCCAGGTACTGGCCCGAGGGCAGCTCAAGGGCCATGGTCGCTACATTGGCGCTCAGCTTGACCAGGGCATCGGGCAGGGTTGGCTCGAGGTGGTCGACATAGATGGAGTTCCCCACCATCTCGTCGTCGACATCGACCACGGCATAGGCGTTGATCATGGTCGTGATCGTGGAGTCGAGCTTCTCGGGGCTGGCGATGTGGGTCACTCTCACCAGCGAGGTGTCGATGCCCTGGGTCTGGTCCTTGTTGATGGTGACCAGCTTGTCGGGGTTCACCGTGTAGACGATGTTGTAGTCGCCCATGTAGAACCAGCCGCCGGTGGCGTCGGCAAAGCCCACCAGGCAGTCGTCGACCTGGCGCAGTGTGTCGCTTTTCCAAGTGAACTTGATGCCGGCCTCGGTCGAGTCGACCACATAGGTGTCGCCCGTCTTGTCATAGGTCATGCGTTGCACATAGTAGGGGTCGCCGGCATCGATGGCATAGATTTGCGGGGTGATCATCTCGATGGTGTCGCCAGCGAGCTTCTTGCACTTGATCCAGGGCGAGCCCAGGCCCCACACGTAGGCTTGCGAGATGGGGCCTTTCACATAGACGTAGCCGTCTTTGCCCTCGACCACGCCGCCCAGGCCGCCGTCGACCACCTGAGTGTAGGCCGAGCCCCAGCCCAGGCCGAAGCTGTTGGAGTTGACATACATGTTGTCGAGCAGCCGGCCCTCGGGAGCCGTGGTGATGGGTTTCTCGTCGCTGGCACGGGCCACGGCCTTGCGCACGAGGCCGCGCTCTTGCAGCTGCCCGAGCGTGACGGCCGTCTTCTTGAACGGGGTGCCGTTGACTCGTGCATGAGCGGGACTGAAGCCTTGGGCCTGGGCTGCCAGGCACAAGAGCGATGTGATCATGAGGGTAGCAATTTTTTTCATAAGCGATAAAATTTTATGTATCTAATAAATGTGAATGCGCAATGGCCTGTTTTGTTTCATATTGTTGCTGCATGACGGCCAATATGTGCAAAGATACAACTTTTCTTGAATTATAATGATTTTTTTGCCAGGAAATGAAATTTTTCGTTATCCCGCTTTAATTCATTATCTTTGCACAAGTGGTAAAACTACCGAAAATCATATTTAACACAACAGCATAGGAAATGAACAAAGTACTAATTATTGGTTGCGGCGGCGTGGGCACCGTGTGCGCCTTCAAGTGCGCCCAGAACCCCGACGTGTTCAACGAGATAGTGATTGCCTCGCGGCACAAGGAGAAATGCGACAAGGTGGCTGCCGACATCAAGAGCCGCCTGGGAGTGAACAACATCGTCACCGACCAGGTCGACGCCGACGAGGTGCCGCAGCTTGTGGCCCTGCTCAAGCGGCACAAGCCGCAGCTGGTGATCAACCTGGCCCTGCCTTACCAGGACCTTACTATCATGGACGCCTGCCTGGAATGCGGCGTCAACTACCTCGACACGGCCAACTATGAGCCCAAGGATGTGGCCCACTTTGAGTACAGCTGGCAGTGGGCCTACCGCGACAAATTTGAGAAGGCCGGCCTCACCGCCATACTGGGTTGCGGCTTCGACCCCGGCGTGAGCGGCGTCTACACCGCCCGTGCCGCCAAGCACCACTTCAAGGAGATGCACACCCTCGACATCGTGGACTGCAACGCCGGCAACCACGGCAAGGCCTTCGCCACCAATTTCAACCCCGAGATCAACATACGCGAAATCACGCAAAACGGCCGTTACTACCAGGACGGCAAGTGGGTGACCACCGGCCCGCTCGAGATACACAAGCCCCTCACCTATCCCGAGATAGGCGAGCGCGAGAGCTACCTCATGTATCACGAGGAGCTGGAGTCGCTCACCAAGAATTTCCCCACCATCAAGCGCGCCCGCTTCTGGATGACCTTCGGCAAGGAATACCTCACCCACCTGCGCGTGATACAAGACATAGGTATGGCCCGCATCGACCCCGTGATGTATAATGGCCAGGAAATCATCCCCCTGCAATTTCTCAAGGCCGTGCTCCCCAACCCGCAGGATCTGGGCAAGAACTACACCGGCAAGACCTCGATTGGCTGCCGCATAAGCGGCATTGGGCTCGACGGCAAGCCGCTCACCTACTACATCTACAACAACTGCGACCACCACGCCGCCTATGAGGAGACCGGCATGCAGGCCGTGAGCTACACCACCGGCGTGCCTGCCATGACGGGTGCCATGATGTTTTTCAAGGGCCTGTGGAAGAAGCCCGGCGTGCACAACGTGGAGGAGTTTGACCCCGACCCATTCCTGGAGCAGGTGGCCAAGAGCGGTCTGCCCTGGCATGAGCAATTCAATATCGACCTGGAGGTGTAACCGCCAGCGAGGCATAAAAACCACACATGCAAAGGCTGCCGGGACTGTGTGTCCTCAGGCAGCCTTTGTTTTCACCGCTTGCAGCCTGCGGCCTGCCTCGCGCTGGCATGTTGCACGGCCTTGGTCAAAATTGAAGGGTGATTAATCAAAAAGTAGATGGGCATTGACGGCAAGAATGCCTATCTTTGCGATAGAAAACAACGACAAAATTTAAAAACTGGAACAATGAAATCAATCCTCGAGGGTCGTCCCGCCCTGAAACGTGAAGTGGACAAGGTTGCCGAGGTGGCTGGCTACCTGTGGCAAAACGGCTGGGCCGAGCGCAACGGCGGCAATATCACGATCAATGTGACCGACTGCATCGACGACGAGGTTCGGGCACTGCCTGCCATCTCGCCGGTTTACCCCATAGGCGAGGCGTTGCCCCACCTGAAAGGGCAGTATTTCTTCTGCAAGGGCACGGGCAAGCGCATGCGCGACCTGGCTCGATGGCCCATGGAGAATGGCAGCGTGATACGCATCCTCGACGACTGCGCCAGCTACGAGATCATTGCCGACAACCCAGTGGCTCCCACCAGCGAGTTGCCCTCGCACCTGGCTGTGCACGACCGCCAACTTGAGCTGGGCAGCGGCTACAAGGCCACGGTGCACACCCATCCCATCGAACTGGTGGCCATGAGCCACAATCGTGACTTCCTGGGCAAGGACGTGCTCACACGCCTGCTGTGGAGCATGATTCCCGAGACCAAGGCCTTCTGCCCGCTGGGCCTGGGCATTGTGCCCTATGAGCTGCCCGGCAGCAACAAGCTGGCACAGGCCACGCTCCACGAGCTCGAGGACTACGACGTGGTGATGTGGGAGAAGCATGGCGTCTTTGCCAAGGGCCAGGATGTGATGGACGCCTTCGACCAGATCGACGTGCTCTCCAAGAGCGCTAAGATTTACCTCGACGCCCGCTGCATGGGCTTTGTGCCCGAGGGCATGACCCAGGCGCAGATGCAAGAAATCAGCGACGTGTTCCATTTGCCAAAATAAAGAGACCTCACTAAATCTCTTAATCAACAAGCAGGCGGGGCGTGTTGCACACTGTGAGTGTGTGGCACGCCCCGCCTGGTGTTGTGTTGCGGATTGCCGGGTGGTCAATGCCCGGGTGTGAGCGTTAGTACTCTTGCACCTTCAGGTCTTTGCGGTACTTGTTGAGGAGCTTCATCAAGTCATTGGTGATCTTCTCGGTGCCGGGCTGGCCGTAGATGTTGTGCAACTCGTCGGGATCGTTCTGCAGGTCGTAGAGCTCGTAGCAGTCCTTCAGGTCGGGATCGTTGTCGTCGGTGTAGTTCATGCTGCGCAGCCAGTGCAGGATGCGGTACTCCTGAGCCTTGGGGTCGGTCTGGTACCAGTTGGTCTCGGCGCGAGTGCCGCCCTTGCCGTAGAAGCTGATGAGCTTGTAGCGGTCGGTGCGCACACCGTCGTGACGGCGCACCTGGTGGAATGCCGGGTAGTCGTAGTAGTGGTAGTAGATGCTCGTGCGCCAGGTCTTAGGCGTCTGGCCATTCCACACTTGCTGCAGGTCGAGGCCGCTCATCTCGTCGGTCTTCTTGCCGCCAGCCAGCGAGAGGAAGGTGGGGGCGTAGTCGATGTTCTGCACCATGGCGTTGCAGCGGGTGCCGGGGTTGATGTGTCCCTTCCAGGCCATGAGCAGCGGGGTGCGCAAGCTTTGCTCATACATGAAGCGCTTGTCGAACCAGTTGTGCTCGCCCAGGTAGAAGCCCTGGTCGCTGGTGTAGATGACCACGGTGTTCTCGTCGAGCCCGTTGGCCTTGAGGTAGTCGAGGATGTCGCCCACAGCATCGTCGATGCTGCGCACGCAAGCCAGGTAGTCGCGCATGTAGGCTTGGTATTTCCACTCCGAGAGGGCTCGGCCCGTGAGATGGGCGTTGAGGAACTCCTCGCCGCGCGGCATGTAGTAGCGGTTCCAGGCGGCTCTCTGGTCGGGCGTCATGCGCTCCACGCCGGCACGGTAGCAGAACCACGAGAAGCCCTGGTTGTAGGCATCCTTGAGTGAATCCTTCATCTGCACCACCTTCAGGTCTTGGATGAGCTCCATGTGATTGGTGATGCTCATCTTCTGGGTGTGGGCTGGCGACTGGCGGGTGGAGTAGTCATCCCAGAAGGTCGTGGGCAGCGGGAACTTCACGTCGTCGAAGAGGCCCAGATACTTGAGGTTGGGCATCTGGTTGCGGTGTGGCGCCTTGAAGTGCACCATCAGGAAGAAGGGCTTCGACTTGTCGCGGTTGTCGAGAAACTCCTTGGCGTGCTTGTCGACGAGGTCGACGCAGTAGCCGTGCTCTTGCACATATTTGCCGCCCGTGTCAGAGCCGCGGAAGTTGGGGTTGTAGTACTCGCCCTGGCCGTTGTAGATGTGGTAGTAGTCAAATCCCTTGGGGTCGCAAGGCACGTGCCACTTGCCGATCACGGCAGTCTGGTAGCCGCATTTTTGCAGCAGTTCCGACACGAAGGGCTTGGTGGGGTCCATGCCCTCGTTGAGCTGTTCCTGCCCGTTCTGGTGGCTGTAGAGGCCCGTGAGGGTGCAAGCGCGGCTGGGCGTGGAGAGCGAGTTCTCCACAAAGGCGCGGTCAAACGTGACACCGGCCTTGGCGATGCGGTCGATGTTGGGGGTGGGGGCAAGCTTCGACACCTCGCTGCCATAGGCGCTGATGGCCTGATAGGCGTGGTCGTCGCTCATGATGTAGATGATGTTGGGTCGCTGGGCTTGCTGCGATTGTGCGGCAGCTTGCAGTCCTGGAAGCAGGGAGAGCATGCCTGCGGTTAAATAAAAGCGGTTCATATTGGTTATGATTTAGGAAAACTTGAAAAAAAACTTTTGGTTGTCGATGAGTTATTTGGCCTTGAAGGTGCCGTCGCGCAATGCCTGCATGATGGCGGCTGGCGGCTGCTTGCGGTCGAGTTGCTGCTTCATGTAGTCCATGTAGGGGGCAATGTGATCGAGAAAGCGGTGGTAGCCCTTGCACAGGTAGTTGAGGCCCGGGTTGCCGTAGCGGTCGCGCGCAAACCGGTTTTTGGGGCACTCGCCGTGGCAGGCAAACTCGTAGTCGCACTCCAGGCACTGCTGTGGCAGCGACTTGTGCTTGAGCTGGCTGAAGCGGTGCTGCTTCTCGCCGTAGAGCATGTTGTAGAGCGTGGAGGTGTAGATGTTGCCCAGCTTGTACTCGGGAAACACAAAGTGGTCGCAGCTGTACACATCGCCGTTATACTCCATCACGCCTGCATGGCCGCACTCCTTGCCATACATGCATATGCCTGGGTCAACGCCTGCCCAGTTGGCAAGCATGCAGTCGAAGGTCTCCACATAGAAGCGGCCCACGTCGTGGCGCACCCACTCGTCGAAGATGGCTATCAGGAAGTCGCCCCACTGCTCGGGCGTGACCGAGAAATCGGCCAGCGGCGCGTCGTCGCTGTCGCCCAGGGTGGCCAGGTGCCGGCCGTCGGCGTGCTCGACGATGCGCTCCACGATGGGCGTGAGCTGCAGGTACTGGCAGCCGTTCTCCTTGAAGAAGTTGTAGAATTCCAGTGGATAGTCGGCGTTGTAGTCGTTGACCACGGCCATGGCGTTCCATTGCACGCCATGCTTCTTGAGCAGCTTGATGCCGCGCATCACCTTCACCCACGAGGGCCCGCCCTGAGCGTTGCGGCGGTACTCGTCGTGGAAGTCCTGCGGCCCGTCGATCGAGATGCCCACCAGCCAGTTGTTCTGCTTGAGAAACTCGCACCACTCGTCGGTGAGCATGGTGCCGTTGGTCTGCAGCGAGTTGGCGATGATATGCCCGTCGGCATATTGCCGCTGCAGCTGCATGGCCCGCTTGTAGAAGGAAAGCGGGCGCATCAGGGGCTCGCCGCCATGCCAGGTGAAGAGCACCTCTTGCATGGTCTGGGCGTGTATGTAGTCGTAGGTGAACTTGTCGAGCAGCGCGTCGCTCATGATGTGCTTGTCCTGGGCGGAGTATAGCTTCTGCTTCTCCAGGTAGTAGCAATACTTGCACCGCAGGTTGCACGAGGCATCCACAGGCTTGAGCAACACGTAGAGCGGGCGGGAAAAAGGATGTAGAATTTCGGTAGCCATGTGTCTATGCTAAATCTATGGCGGTATATACGCGCTTTAGAAGGTGGGCAAGAGCCAATTGTGGCGCCTTACAATCACATTCACAAAGTTACTGCATTTTCAGCAATATTTTGCGTCATTTATACCAAAAAAACGTTACATTTTGCAATAATCTTCTTGCCCCGCCCGGCCTGCGTGCTATGGCCTAGAGGAGCTGGGGCACAAACGAGGAGACGATGAGCACCACGATGCCCACGACGAGTACCACGATGGTCTTGCGCGAGCACCCTTTCCACTCCTTGAGGATGATGCCCCACACGTTGGAGAAGACCACGTTGAGAGCCATCAGGATGCAGAATGAGAGGGTCATGAGCGTGGGCGACGAGGTGAGGAAGCCCTTGCCCAGCGAGAGGCCGAAGAACTGCGAGTACCACAGCACGCCGGCCAGGGCGCAGAAGAGCAGGTTGTTGGCCCACACGCGACCCTTGCGGTAGTCGCCCCAGGTGTGGTTCTTCTGATTCTGGAAGAAGCAGTACACGGCATTGGTCACAAAGCCACCCAGGGTGACAAGCAGGGTGGCTGGCAGCGTCTTAAACATGGGGTCGGTGAGCGAGCCGAAGTTGATGTCCTTGCCAAATTCCAGGCCCACGTTGAAGCAACCGCTCATGAAGCCGGCCAGCAGGGCGATGGCCAGGCCCTTGGGGAAGTTGAAGTCCTTCACGGCGGCCTTCTTCTCCTCGTCGCTCAGCGAGGAGGCCTTCATCGAGCCGGCCACGCCTATGATGGCGATGCCCACGAGGGTGACCACCACGCCGAATATCACGGCCAGGGTGAGCTGCGACAGGGCGTTGAGGCTGGGAAAGAACACATTGAGCAGTACCGGGCCCATGATGGTGCCCAGTGCGGCGCAGGTGCCCAGTGCGATGCTTTGCCCCAAGGCCACTCCCAGGTAGCGCATCGAGAGGCCGAAGGTGAGACCGCCCACGCCCCACAGCACGCCGAAGAATATGGTCATCCACACATTGAAGGAGCTGGCCGAGCCGTAGAGTTCCATGAGGCTATGCCCGGCGGGCACAGCCAGCAGGGCTCCCAGCAGGGGAAACACAATCCAGGCAAATATGCCCTGCACAATCCAGTAGCTCTCCCACGACCAGTCCTTGATCTTATTGATGGGCACGTAGCAGCTCGACTGGCAGAAGGCGCCCACTGCGATAATCAGTAGTCCGATGATGATATCCATTTCGATAGGTCATATTGTTGTGAATGCCCGCACCGCGACAGCATGCCGCGGTGCGGGGGCATCACGGGTTGCACGTTTAGTTGCGCTTGGCGAGCACGTCGCGCTCATATTGCACTACTTGGCCTATGTAGTCCTCGGCCACGGGCACGCCATGCTTCAGGTTGTAGTAGTCGTAGACGGCACCCATCGGCAGCGTCTTCTCCTCCTCGAGCAGGGCCAGGCGCTCAAAGAGTTTGCCCTCGTCCTCGTAGCGGCGCAGTGTGTCGAGGGGCTCGAGCAGGGCTTGCAGCAAGCTCTTCTGGGCAGCGCGCACGCCTATGATATAGGCGCCGATGCGGTTGATGCTGGCGTCGAAGTAGTCGAGGCCTATGTGGGCACGGTCGAGGGCATTGGCACGCACGAGCTCGGCAAAGAGGTTGCGCGTGTTGTCGTCGTAGAGGGTCACGTGGTCGCTGTCCCAGTGCATGGGGCGCGACACGTGGAGCATGAGTTCGGGCACAAAGAGCAGCAGCGAGCTCACGGCGTCGCTCACGTTCTCGGTGGGCTCGTAGTGGCCGGTGTCGAGGGTGTAGATCACGTTATTCTTGGCGCAGTAGCCGGCATAGAAGTCGTGGGAGCCCACGGTGTAGGCCTCCAGCCCGATGCCGAAAAGCTTGGCCTCGAGGCAGGTCTTCATGTTGGGCAGCGGCTCGGCGAGGATGTCGTCGAGGCTTTCTTTCAAGATTTGGCGGTAGCGCAGCTTCTCTACGGTGTAGTCCTTGGAGCCGTCGTGTATCCATATGTTCATCATGCAGGGGTCGCCCTGGGCCTTGCCCATGGCGTCGGCGATGCGACGGCAGCGCTTGGTGTGCTCAATCCAGAAGTCGCGTATCTCCTTGTCGGGGTTGCTCAGCGTGAGATTGCCGCTCTTGGGGTGCGAGAAGCTGGTGGAGTTGAAGTCGAGCTTGAGGTTGTGCTCCTTGGCCCAGTCCATCCAGCCCGTGAAGTGCTTCACCTCCACCTGGTCGCGGTCGACAAATGTGCCGCCAAACTCGCCGTAGGTCTCGTGCAGGTTGAGGCGGAAGGTGCCGGCCAGCAGCGAGATCACCTCGGCGATGTCCTGGCGCAGCTCGTCGATGTTGCGGGCCTTGCCGGGGTAGTTGCCGGTGGTCTGGATGCCGCCCGAGGCAGCCACGTTGCGCTCAAAGCCCACCACGTCGTCGGCCTGCCAGCAATGCAGGCTTATTGGCGTCTGCTCGAGGGTGGCGATGGCCTTGTCGGTGTCGATGCCCAGGGCGGCATAGCGCTCCCGTGCTACTTGGTAATTTTTCTCGATGATTTCTGATTTCATAATGTCGTGGTTTATATTTTTTTGTTGTTATTTTATGTCGTGTTGTGGTGATTAAAGATGGAGGAAACGCTCATAGGCGGCATCCCAAGCCTGCTTGTCGCGAGGCTCAAATCGCTTGAGCGAGATCGACTGGGCAATGATGCGGCGCATCTGCCATGTGTCGCCCACCTCGCCGCTGGCTTTGGCCTGGAGCATGATGTTGCCCAGGGCGGTGCCCTCTTGCGGACCGGCGAGCACCACCACGCCGCATGAGTTGGCGGTGAACTGGTCGAGATACTCATTCATGGCGCCGCCGCCTATGATGTGGAGCACCTCGATGGGGAAGAGGGCAAACTCCTTGAGCCACGAGAAAACCTGACGGTAGCGCAGGGCCAGCGACTCGAAGATGCAGCGGCAATAGGCCGCCGGGCTGGCGGGCACGGGCTGCTGGGTGCCGCGGCAGTAGTCGTCGATGGCCTGGAGCATCGATGTGGGGTTGGCAAAGGCAGGGTCGTCGGGATTGATGAGGCTCCTGAAGGCAGGCTGTTGCATGGCCTCGTGCTGCAACTTGGCGTGGCTGACGTCGACGGTGCCCTTCCACTCGCGGCGGCAGCACTCATATATCCACATGCCGCATATGTTTTTCAAGAAGCGGGTGGTGCCGCCGATGCCGCCCTCGTTGGTGAAGTTCTTGTCGTAGCTCTCCTGGTTGATGATGGCATTGCGGGTCTCGATGCCCATGAGGCTCCATGTGCCCGACGAGAGATAGGCAAAGTGCTCGTCGCGCGCTGGCACGGCAGCCACAGCCGAGGCAGTGTCGTGGCCAGCCACAGCCACCACTGGCACCTCGCCCAGCCCCGTGAGGCGTTGCACCTCGGGCGTGAGGGTGCCTATCACGGTGCCAGGCTGGGTCATGGGCCCAAACTGCTCGCGCGTGAGGCCTGCCGACTTGAGCAGGTCGGGGTCGAGGTCACCCTGCATGGGGTTGAGCAACTGCGAGGTCGAGGCCACGGTGTACTCGCACACGGCCTTGCCCGTGAGCAGATAGCTCAGCGCGTCGGGGATGAAGAGTATCTTGCTGGCGTTGCACAGGGCCACGTTGCCGTCTTTGTGCATCTGGTAGAGCTGAAACAAGGAGTTGAAGTTCATAAACTGGATACCCGTCTTGGCATACACCTGCTTGCGGTCGATCGACTCGGCGAAATAGGCCTGCATGGTGTGGGCCGTGTGGGGGTCGCGATAGCAGAGGGGATTGGAGAGCAACGCGCCGTCGTGGCCCACGGCCACAAAGTCGCAGCCCCAGGTGTCGATACCTATGCTTTGCACCTGCACGCCCTCTCTGGCGGCGGTCTTGAGACCTTTTATGATTTCGTTATAGAGGGCGTAGAGGTCCCAGTAGCAGTGGCCCTGCAGCTCGATGATGGGGTTGGAAAATCGGGTGAGCTCCTCGAGCTTCACCTGCCCGTGCTCGATGGTGCCCACGATGGTGCGGCCGCTGGTGGCACCCAGGTCAACGGCGAAATAGCTCTTTGCAGTATTCATAGTTTTTGGGATGTTGTCATTTAAGTTTTTGTTGCCACAAATTTAGGCCATATTTTCGGCCTGCGACTTTGTTATTTGATTTTTGGCCTTCACGTTTTGCACAAAATCGCGCTGTGTGTGTGGGGGTGGCAATGGCTAAGCTTGGTGCATCGAGCGGAAGTCGCTGGGTTTCATTCCGGTCTTGTTCTTAAACTTGCTGGAGAAGTAGTCGGGCGACTCAAACTGCAGTTGATAGGCTATGCTCTTGATGCTCATCGAGGTGGTGGTGAGCAGCTCCTTGGCACGCTGCAGGCGCAGGTCCTGCTGGTAGAGGGCGGGTGAGATGCCGGTGTACTCCTTGAAGAACTTGCGGAAGCTGCTGTAGCTCATGCCCAGGTCCTTGGCAATGCGCTGAATGCTCAGGTCCTGCTCGAGCGACTGGCGTATGCGCAGGCGAGCCTGGTTGATCTCGTCGATGTGGCTCGGCTTCTGGCTGAGTTGCCGGTTGCGCTCCAGCGAGTACATCAATCCCACCAGGTGGTTGACGATGCCGGCCAGAATGGGCTGCACATAGGCTGGCTCGCTCTGAGCCGTCTTGAGCGCCGTCTCGTAGAGGCGCACAATCTCGGCCGAGAAGCCCACGTGGTAGATGGGCTTCTCGGGAGTGAGGAAGCCGGCTTTCACGCGGTCGTCCATGTTGCGGCCTTTGTAGCCTATCCAGTAGCTTTTCCAGTGCGAGCTGGGCAGGGGGCAATAGGTGTGCCACTCGCCGGGGAAGAGCAGGAAGAGGTCGCCGCCCTTGATGCGCGTGGCCGTCATTGTGGCCGACTCAAAGGTGCCCTCGCCCTCCACGAGATAGAGCATCTGGTACTCCTCGAGCGTGCGCCCCTTGCGCGGGTCGAAGTAGTAGCCGTCGGCGTGGCCGCTGGTGGGGTAGGCGTCGCCGGGAGCAATCTCGTCGAGTCCCACGGTGCTCACCGTGAGGCCCCACTGGCAGTCGTGTGGCGATGCCACCATGTATTTGCTTATCTGCATCTCTGTTTTTGGTTTTGTCTCGGCTTACGCTTATGACAAAGTAAACTAAAAAAGCCAAGACTTCAAAACAATCACCACGTTTTTTTGCGCTCGCCCTATGCAAGAAAAAGCCCTCCCCGGGGCGCTGTGCCTGGGGAGGGCTTGATAGTGAGCCAGTGGGAAGGAAGATTACTTGATGTGCTTCTTTCCGCCCTGGATGTAGATGCCGCTTGGCAGCACGCTGGCATCGGTGCCCATGTAGCGGCCGTCGATGCTGTAGATGCGCTTGTCGATGGCGTTGTCGCTGCCATTGGTGTTGATGCCGTTGATGCCGGTGGTCTCAAGCACGTTGATGGCATACTGGCGCTCCAGGTCGATGCCATTCCACGAGATTGACTTTTTCACCCAGCCATTGCCCACTTGGGCAGTGGCGGTGCCAGTGGCGTCGATCGAGATGTTGTCGCTCGAGGTCCATGCCACGCTGTCGAGTGCGCCCACATAGAAGTTCTGCGTCACTCCCATTGCGCTGTCGCCAGGTGCGAAGGCCAGGCTGGCTGCATAGTAGCGTGCGATGGGCTCGCCTATGAGCGAGTCGGGCACGGGATAGGCAGCGCGATTGATCACGTAGAGGTCGGCAAGGCCTTCGCCCGCCATGAGTTGGTCAATTGTGACGGGGATGCCGTGTGCTGTGTCGGGATAAGCCTCGTTGATGTCGCTCAGGTAGGCATTGCCCGAGCAGGTGGCAGTGGCTCCGCTCTGGTAGGCGATGCTCTTCACGATTGAGGCGCCAGTTGCTGTGGGTGCGAGCACGCCAGCGTTGTAGCAATTGGTGATGCTGCCGGTGTTGGCCAATTCGACTATGATGCCTGCAATCTTGTCGGGGCCATTCACAGTGCCCAGGTTGTAGCAGCCGTTGATCGACGGGCGTCCCACGCCCCATATTCCGCCGGCGCTGGCCAGCGACGACTTGCCCTGACCGTCGGCATGCATATTGCCTGCGTTGAAGCATTGCGACACGGTGCCGTTGCCCTGGCCGGCGATACCGCCCACGGCGTAGCCCTCGGCAGTGACGTCGGCAATATTCCACATCACATTGCCCTGGCCGGCGAACATGCCAACCACGCCGCCCACATAGGTGGCATAGCGAGCGCTCGAGCCCGTGCCGTAGTGTGTGGCAGTGACCTTGCCAGCATTGTAGAGGCCTGTGGCCTCGGCATTGCTGAAGTTGCCTATCACGCCGCCCACATAGGAGCCTTGGCTGGTGACAGGAGCCTTGTTGAGCAGGTAGCGCGCATAGGCGGGATTGGTGGCAGTGCCGCTCACGTAGGCAGCGATGCCGCCGGTGTAGATTGCCGACGACGAGCTGCGCACGGTCTCGACGTTGCCAGTGTTCTCGCAATACTCCAGTGTGTTGCCGCCCGACACGCTTGAGGCGATGCCGCCCACATAGCCGTTGCCTGTCACGTTGCCCGTGTTGCTGAAGTTGTAGACCCTGATTTCGTTGTCGGCATTCTGCTCTACATAGGCGCTGTAGCTCGTGAGCACATGCTTGGCATTGTAGGTCTTGATGGTGGCGTTCTTGGGGTGCCAGGCGCTCATATAGAAAGCGTTGACCACCGAACCGGTGTAGTCGCCGCTTATCACAAAGATGCCCCAGGGCTGCAGGGTGATGGTGCCGTCGTCGGCCACCGTGCCGCTTATCGAGCCAGTGGTGCTGTAGGTCACCGCGCCGCTGCTGAAGCTCACCGGGCAGGCATACACATCGCCATAGGTGTCGAAGTGATACAACTTCTGCGCCGGGATGGAGAAGGCGCCCGTCGAGACGTTGTAGTTCACATCGATGGTGTCGCCGTAGCTGTACACATTAATCATCTTGGCGCTGCCATCGGCAATGACGAGTGCCATGTGGCTGTAGTTGTCGTTGTCATAGTAGCTGGAGTCGCGCGAGAAATACTCGCCGGTGGCCAGGGTGGCTGCCTTGCGGCTTGCCTTGCGTGCTTGCTGCACGATGGGGCTCAGGCTCAACTGTGCCTTGCCCTGCTTGAATTGGGGCGATTGAGGCTCGACCTTGTCGACAGTGGCGTCGCCAGCCTGGATGCCGGCGGCATTCACCCGCTCGATCTGCCTGAACACTGCGCTCACACTACTTGGCATTGTGCCGAGTTGCTCGCCTGTGGAGGACGCCTCGTTGCCGGGCGGCGTCGCCGCCACCTCTTCGGCTCGAAGCTGTGGCGTGGCAATCAACATCGACATGAGTGCAAAACATAAAGTCAGTAGTTTTCTCATGAAGTTAATACTTTAATTTTTTAGCTCTTTCAAATCTCATTGGCCATGGCATGTGCCAAGAAGAGCCAGTTAAAATGGCACTTGCCCGCTGATAGTTGATTTTTCGCTTTAAAATTAAAGTTTTCATGAAAAAAATCGCCCAAAGGATTGTAACAATCTTGTAAAAATCGTGTAACAAATTGTTACAATCGCTCTCGTGCAAGCTGCCAGCAGGCGATTGTTGCTCACATAAAAAAAGCACAAGGAGAGGCACTCTTGGAGCCCCTCCTTGTGGCTTGTTCTGTAGGTAGGATTCCTGCCTATTTCAGGCGGTCTTTGATCTCGCGTATGCCATTCCAGGCGGCGCGGTCGAAGCGGCCCTTGTAACTCAGTATCACGTGGCCTATCTTGTCTTGTATGATTTGGTCGATGGTCTGCTGGTTGAATTTATCCTTCACTGCGGCCCCGGGGGCTATGCCCACCTGGAAGGCCTGGGGCGTGCGCTGGATGAAGAGCACCACGCTGCTGTCGCCCAGCTGCCACTTCTCGGCGATGGCTTTGGCATAGGCTTGGGCGCCCATGTCGCCCAAGCTCTCCTTGGTGGTCACTACATATATCTTGTAGGGCGAGGTCTCGGCGTAGGATTTCAGCGTGTCTTCCATCCAGTGGGCCGAGATGGTGTCTTTGGCATCCTCCTTGATGATGCCGGCCATGTCGTTGAGGTAGGTGTTGGGGGTGGGGCGGGCCACCACGTTGTCGGTGTTGGCGGTCTGCTTGCCGCCGCAAGCCACCAGGGTGAAGGCTGCCACGATGCCCACGAGCAGGGCAGCCAAGATGTTGCGTTGTCGTTTCATAATTTTATTTCTTATTAAATGGTTTTGTGATAAAGAAGCAGGCGGGCCGTCGGCGCGCCTACTTGTGTGCAAAATTAATCAATTCTGCGTTTTTTGCAAATTTTCGCTCCGCAATTGTTGTGGCGGGCGGCAGGCGCCGGGGCGAGTGAGTGGCCTCGATGGACCGGCGGGTTAAATCTCTTAAAATTTGAGAGCCGTGGCCCGCTTCATGCGCAATTTCTTCTTATATTTGTGAAAGTTTAGAGACCTATATGATGACACAAAATCTCAAGACCGTGGTGGTGGCTGGCACCTTCGGGGTGCGCGGCCGCGAGTTCGCCTTCATCAAGCGGCTGCTTGAGGAGCGTGGCGTGCGTCCCTACATGATACACACGGGATTGCACAAGCCACTCTTCAAGCCCGATGTGGATAACGGCGAACTCGCGCGCCTGGCTGGCGACAACTTGCAGCAACTGCTCGACAGCGGCGACCAGCACCGTGCCGTGGCTGCCATTTATGCCGGGCTGCGCAAGGTGGTGCTACGTCTCCAGGCCGTGGGCGAGCTCGACGGCATGCTCTCGCTGGGCGGCTCGTCGGACACGGCTGCCATCACCGCCGTGATGCGCTTGCTGCCCATCGGGGTGCCCAAGCTCATGGTCACCACCGTGGCATCGGGAACGGTGAAGGACTATGTGGAGACCAGCGACATCCTGCTCATGCCCTCGATTGTGAATGCCGACGGGCTCGACCGCATCTCGCGGCAGGTCTACGTCAATGCCGTCAACGCCATCGCCGGCATGGTGCTGCACCGTCCTGCTCCCGAGAAGTCGACCCGCCCCACGGTGGCGATCTCGGTGTTCTCGCTCACGAGCGACTGCGTGAGCGAGGCCAAGCGCTACCTCGAGGAGCGCGGCTACGACGTGCTCGAGTTCAGCTGCACTGGCGCCGGCGGCCGCACGATGGAGAAGTTTATCAACGAGGGCGCCATTGCAGGCGTGCTCGACCTCACCACCACCGAGTGGTGCGACGAGCTGCTGGGCGGCATGCTGGGCGCCGGCCCCACGCGCCTCGACGCCGCCATCGCCTGCCGCGTGCCCCAGGTGGTGTCGATAGGCGCTACCGACATGGTCAACTTTGGCCCCGTGAGCTCGGTGCCCATGCGCTATGCCCGCCGCAACCTCTATCGCCACAATGCCAACGTCACCCTCATGCGCACCACCGCCGTGGAGTGCGCCCGCGTGGGCGACGTGCTGGCCGACAAGTGGAACAATACCCACTCACCCATGGTGGTGCTGTTGCCCGCAGGCGGCGTGTCGGCTCTCGACGCTCCCGGTCAGCCCTTCGACGACCCCGACGCCCGCAATGCCATCATCGGCGCCCTGCAAGAGCACATCTATAATCCCAAAGTGAAGATTGAGGTGATGCCGTTGCACATCAACGACCCGCGGTTTGCCCACCATGCCGCCCAGTTGCTCATCGACCTCATGGAAAAGAAAAAATCGTGATGAAGGAGCAGGAAAACGTGATTTTCAAGTATAGCCTGCGCGACATTGCCGACCCGCGCTTGGGCCAATATGTGGCCATCTTGCTGTGCAGGCGTGGTGAGTGCACCTTTGGCTACAACAGCCGCCGCATCACCTTGCGGTCGCAGGACATCGCCGTGAGCCGCTGCGCGCGCTTGAGCCCCCAGGGCCAGAGCCACGATTGCCTGATCGAAATCTTGCTGCTCAATGCCGTCTACATCAACTCATTCCGCGACATGGACTATGCCGTGAAGGGGCAGATGGAGCTCTTTCTCAACCCCGTGCTGCATCTCACCAGCGACCAGATGATGGTGATGCGCGCCAATTTCCAGTTTGTGAGCTACCACCAGTTGCATCAGGAGCACCACTACTACGACAAGGTGCTGCAGCATGGCGTGCAACTCTTGTTGCTCGACCTCTTCGACATTCTGGCGCAGCGCCGCGGGCAAGTGCGCTCCACCTCGCGCTACAGCAATCTCATGAAGGGCTTCATGGCCATGCTCGAGCGCGGCGACTACCACGAGCACCGCGACGTGGACCACTACGCCCAAGAGCTGTGCGTCTCGGCCAAGCACCTCGCGCGCGTCTCCCGCCAGTGCACCGGCTTCTCGGCCGCCTACTGGATCAACCGATTCCTGCAACTCGACATGCGCCGCCGCCTCTACGAGCACCAGCACACCATCCAGGAGCTCGCCTACTACTATCATTTCTCCTCTCCCTCCTATTTCACCCGCTACATTGAGAAAAACCTGGGCCTCTCCCCCAAGCACCTCCAAGACTGACACATCTCTTCTATGATTTGAAGGGGTGGTGCTACGGGATTGGGGAGTTTTGGAAGCGGGCTGGTGGAATGCGCTGATTGTGAAATTTCATGCGCTGTTTTTATTTTGGGCTTGGTGGGTGCCATTGTATTTTTGCAGCAGAAAAATAAAACCAATAACACTAAACTGAACAACAAGATGAAGACAATTGCAATCGCTGGTACGTTTGATACCAAAGGCCGTGAGTTCCTCTACCTCAAGGGCCTCATTGAGCAGTTAGGGCTGAATACCTATACCATCAACACGGGTGTGTTCACCCCCGCGTTCACTCCCGATGTGGGCAGCGACCAGGTGGCTGCCGCCGCTGGCTACGACATCAAGCAGATTGTGGAGCGCCACGACCGCGCTCTGGCCATGGAGGCGCTCTCCAAGGGCATGCTTGCTCTGGTGCCTAAGCTCTACAAGGAGGGGCACTTCGACGGCATCATCTCGATGGGCGGCTCGGGCGGCTCGTCGCTGGTGGCGCCTGCCATGCGCGCACTGCCCCTGGGCGTGCCCAAGGTGCTGGTGTCGACCATGGCCTCGGGCAATGTGTCGCAATATGTGGGCACGAGCGACATCATCATGATGCCCTCGATTGTGGATGTGGCTGGCCTCAACGAGGTGTCGAAGACCATATTCCGCAACGCGGTGCTTGCCGTTGCCGGCATGGTGGGCTTGAAGGACAAGCTCGCCCCCGACACCGAGCAAACCAAGCCGCTCATCGCCGCCACAATGTTTGGCGTGACCACCCCGTGTGTCGATGAGGCCAAGCGATACCTTGAGGAGCGCGGCTACGAGGTGCTCGTGTTTCACTGCACCGGCACGGGCGGCCGCACGATGGAGTCGCTCATCAATGCCGGCTACTTTGTGGGCGTGCTCGACCTCACCACCACCGAGTGGTGCGACGAGCTGGTGGGCGGCGTGCTCAACGCCGGCCCCGACCGTCTCGACGCCGCCATCAAGTGCAAAGTGCCCCAGGTGGTGTCGGTGGGCGCTACCGACATGGTGAACTTCGGCCCCCGCGACACGGTGCCCGCAAAATTTGCCCAGCGCAACCTCTACCAGCACAACCCCACGGTGACCCTGATGCGCACCACGCCCGACGAGAATGTGGCCATGGGCCGCATCATGGCCGGCAAGTGGAACAAGGCCGAGGCTCCCATGGTGCTCATGCTTCCCGACGGGGGCGTGTCGATGATCGACGCCGACGGGCAGCCATTTGAAGACAAGGTGGCCCGCAAGGCCCTCTTCGACACCCTCAAGCAAGGTATCGACAATCCCAATGTAGAGATCGACGAGCTAGACTGCAACATCAACGACAAGCGCTTTGCCCAGACTGCGGCCCAGAAGCTGCTCGACCTCATCGAGGCTGCAAAAAAATAACTGAGAACATCTAACTAATCAATCATAAATCAACAACTTAAAATTATTACAACTATGTATCGCGCAACAAGAAAAGAAATTCTCGCAAACTTCAAGAAACAAGTAGAAAGTGGTAAAATCCTCGTGGGTGTGGGTGCCGGAACCGGTATCACCGCCAAGTGCTCGGAGAAAGCTGGTGTCGACATGCTCATCATCTACAACTCGGGCCGCTTCCGCATGGCTGGCCGCGGCTCACTCTCGGGCTTGCTGGCCTATGGCGACGCCAACAAGATTGTGCAAGAGATGGGTCAGGAAGTGCTCACTATCGTGAAGAAGACCCCTGTGCTCGCCGGCGTGAACGGCACCGACCCCTTCCGCGACATGCACATCTTCCTGCGCCAGCTCAAGGATCAGGGCTTCAACGGCGTGCAGAACTTCCCAACCGTGGGCTTGATCGACGGCAAGTTCCGCGCCAACCTGGAAGAGACTGGCATGGGCTACGGCCTCGAGGTTGAGATGGTGCGCATCGCCCATGAACTCGACATGGTGACCTGCCCCTATGTGTTTGATCCCGACCAGGCCCGCGCCATGGCTGCTGCCGGTGCCGACTGCCTCGTGGCTCACATGGGCCTCACTACCAAGGGTTCGATTGGTGCCGAGACTGCCGTCACGCTCGACGACTGCCTCGTGAAGATACGCGAGATCATCAAGGCCGGCCGCGAGGTGAATCCCGATGTGATGGTGATATGCCACGGCGGTCCTATCGCCGACCCCGAGGACGCTGCCTATGTGATCAAGAACGTGCCTGAGCTCGACGGCTTCTTTGGCGCATCGTCGATTGAGCGTCTGGCTTCGGAGCGCGGCATGACTGCCCAGGCCGCCGCTTTCAAGGCTATCCCCGGCAACCGCAAGTAAAATAAAGGCTTAAAGCCTTCTCCCCATCCATTAGTATAAACCTTACAGGGGAGGCAACCACCCGCGCGTCATTGCATGCGCCCCCAGGTGCTTGCCTCCCCGTTTTTTCCCCAGCTCCCTGCCCGAGCCCTTGTTATACCCTACGCGTGGGCAGTGACGACCACCATGGTTATACCGAATTGTAGGGGCCGATCTTGTGGTGGCTCACAAATGCGGTTGCAATTATTTGATTATTAGCAAAATATGGAATAACATTGTTTTGAGTCGGCACAAGACCGGCCCCTACAGGTCAACCACGTGTGTGTGACTGGCAGGGTGCGGCCCTTGTGGCCGTCCTCATTGTCCCGTTGTTGACCCGTTATTGTTTCGTTATTGTTCCGTTCGATGCCACTTGGTTGCATCGCATAGAGATTTTGCAAGGATTACCCACTGGCAGCACCGCGTGCGGGCGGCCACAAGGGCCGCACCCTGCATTGTGGCATGTGGCATTGCAGCGCGGTAGCGGGCAGGAGCGGAGGCTATGAGCAATGTGGCTGCAAGGCAATGTCCGATAGGGTATTGCGGTATACTAGCGAGGGAATGAGCGCAATGAGCAAAGCGAATGGAGCGATTTCCCCTCGCTCGACCACCTTGGGCATGGGATTAAAAGCAATGTTGCAATCGTGTCGCGCGGGCGGCCACAAGGGCCGCACCCTGCTAGTCGATAATGTCAAAACCGACTTCAAAATTTGGTGGTGGAGCATTGATGGGAAAAACTAAGGCCGCCGGAACCTCATTGTGTAGGTTTCGGCGGCCTTGTTGGCTTTGCTCAGGTGCAGTGGTCATGTGGCCACAGGCGCCTGGCTATGGGTGATTATCACCAACCAGGATTCTGGGTGTTGCCACTCAGCGTGCTTTGGCTCTGAGGCACTGGGAAGAAGTAGTTGCGAGCGTTCCAAGTGCGGGTTGCGGCGCTTGCTACAGCGTAGCCGCCATTGAGGTCAACCTCGCAGTCCGTTACTTTGCTCAGGTTAGCGCCCAGGTTGATGTTAGGATACTTGCTGCTGTCGAGCTTGTCGAGCTGGTGCCAGCGCACGAGATCCCAGTAGCGATACCAGTTGTCGGTCATGAGTTCGCAACGACGGCAGCGGCGTATCTCCCACAGCAGGTTGCTCACGCCCTGGTTGTTGGCTGGGTCGGCAGCGGGAGCGGTAGTAAGATCGGGCAGGCCAGCGCGAGCCTCGAGCTTATTGATGGTAGCGTCGAGGTCGGTTTGCGTGATTGTGCCCAGTTCGGCCTTAGCCTCAGCATCGTTCAGATAAATCACGGCGAGCCAGTAGATAGGAGCGTCGGTGTAGCCCGAGCCAATACCGTTGCGGTAGAGGGTGGGGTTCTCGGTACCCATGTTCAGGTTGTCGTATTTTGCGATCGTGTAGCCCGTGCTCGAGGTCATCTCGGCAGTTTTGCCGCCACGGCTCCAGCCATGGCCCTTGAAGCACACGATAGAGTCTACAATCACGCTCAGGCGCTTGTCGCGGTTGGCAAGCATCTTGCTGATCGAGTAGTTGCCATCGTCATTTTTCACGGCCTTGTCGTCGGTGTTGAGCGTAGTGGTAGCCAGAGGCTTGCCATCGCGGAACAGGAAGGCGTCGACAGCGTCCTTGGTGATACCACGTTGAGTGGTAGAGCCCGTGGTGTAGTCGACGGTGCTGTGGCCTTGCACATCCTTGGCATAGTTGCGCCAGAAGATGACTTCGCTATTTTGGCTCAGGTCGAGGCTGTTGTACACATCGCCATAGTTGGCGCTCAGCGTGTAGCGGCCGCTGTTGATGAGTTGCTCGCTGGCGTCGACGCACTCCTTCAGGTAGCGTTGAGCACGGGTCTCATCGGGAGCCTTGCCGTTCTCGGCCTGGGTGCGATACTTGCAATAGGTGCCCTCAAAGAGGCACACGTCGCTCTTCATAGCCAGAGCCATATCCTTGCTCCAAGCGTTGTCGGCGCTAGTGGTAGCCAGATTGGCGATAGCATAGTCGAGGTCGGCCAGCACGCTGTCCATCACCACGTCGCGATCGGTGCGTGGGCCTTTCACTTCGGCTGCGTTAGGATCAAGAATCACCTGGCTTTGCCATTGCACGTCGCCATACTCGCGCACGAGCTGGAAGTATTGCCAAGCGCGGTTGAGGCGTGCGATAGCCATGTAGTTGTTGCGAGTGCTGGCTGCCATTGACGACGAGGCCAGACCATTGATCATGTAGTTGCAACGGCGTATCTCGGTGAAGCCGCTGCTCCAGTACGACGACGTGTTGGGAACCGAGGTGAACGTCCAGTTGTCGAAGTTCGGGTTGGCCTGGTCGTCGCTCAAGCTCTTGAAGTAGAACCAGCCGCCATTGCCACCGTAGCCATAGCCGGCGTAGTCCTCATACATTTTGTTGCTATAGGTGAGCACTTGGTTCTCGTTGCTCCAGAAACTTGGATCATTGGAGAACTCAGAGCGGGGCGACTTGTCGAGCATGTCGTCGCAGCTCGCGAGCACCAGCAGTGAAGCACCCAGCATATATAAAATTGACTTTTTCATATTAGCGAAATATTTAAATCCTTGTGATTAAGATAAATTAGAATGTGAGCTGCAAGCCGAACGACCACCTGCGGGTGATGGGGTAGGTACGGCCCCAGCCACCATAGGCAGCGCCTTGGCCGGTGTTGATTTCAGGATCGATGGGCAGGTCGCCCGAGCCCTTGTGAAGCAGGCACAGGTTGTTGACGCTGGCATAGATGCGAAGTTTCTGGATGTAGGCCTTCTTGGTGAGCTCCATGGGCAGGGTGTAGCCCAGGGTCACGTTCTTGAGGCGCAGGTAGCTCATGTCGATGATATACTTGCTCTGTGGGTAGAAGTTGTGGCAGCCGCCCTCGGCAGCCAGAGCCGAAACAGTGCCGGCACCGTCGTTGCCAGGATAGAGCACTGGGAAGTCGTTGCTCTCGCTGATGTCCACAATGCCCTGGTCGGGCAGGTAGCGGTTGTAGCTGGTCTGGTGGTCGTAGATGGCGAGGTCGCTCTCACGCATCTCAGGCGACATGAAGGCCGAGGTGGTCCATTGCTTGCGCTTGCCCACGCCCTGGAAGAAGAGGTCGAGGTCGAAGCCGCGGTAGTTGCCGCCCAGGTGGAAGCTGTACTCATAGCGTGGCAGGCAGTTGCCTATCACCTTGAGGTCGCCATGGTCGTCGGCCGTACCCTTACCGCCGTCGATCACGCCGTCGCCGTTGAGGTCCTTGAACTTGATGTCGCCAGGGCCGTATACAAACTGGTTGTTCTGCAGGCCGGTCTGGTCGGCTACGCCGTCGGCATAGATCCAGCTGCCATCGGCATTCTTGCCCTTGAAGTCGGCCTCGGTGAAGTAGCGGTCGGTCTCAAAGCCCCAGATGTCGCCCCAAGTCTCGCCCTCATAAGCGTAGGCGGTGCTCAGCGGGTGACCTATGTTCTTGTCGTTGTCCCACTTGGTGACTTTGCTCTTGCTGTCGGCCAGGTTGAAGGTTACATAAGCGCCCAGGTCCTTGTTGAACTGCTTGCGCCAGCTCAGGTTGAGTTCCCAACCGCGAGTGCGCAGCTTGCCGCCGTTGCCCATAGGTGCGCTTGCGCCCACCGATGCAGGCACTGCGCTACCAGGAGCGAGCATGTCCTTGGTGGTGCGCTGATACCAGTCGAAGCCCATGGTCACCATGTCGTTGAACAGGCCCAGGTCGAGACCCACGTCGAGGGTCTTGATGCGCTCCCAGGTGAGGCTCGACGATACCCACTCGGGCATGCCAAACTCGTTCACCTTAGAGCCGCTGGAGTTGAGCCAGTGCACATTGCTCTCGCTGATCACGTCGAGCGTCGAGATGTAGGGCCAGCTTGAGCCCACATCCTCATTGCCGATTTCGCCATAGGAGAAGCGCAGCTTGCCGTTGCTCACCTTGTCGCGAATGCTCTCCCAGAAGGCTTCCTGGCTGAAACGCCAGCCCAGAGAGAAGCTGGGGAAGAATGCCCACTTGTCGCCCTTGGGGAAGCGAGAAGAACCGTCGTAGCGGCCATTGAGCTCAACCAGGTAGGTGCCCTTGTAGTCGTAGTTGATACGGCCGAAGTAGCCAGCCGAAGCGCGGTCGTTGGTGCCGTTGTTGATAGCCCACTTCGAGCGGTCGCCATAGGTGAGGCCCAGGTCTTCATAGTTTTGCGAGTAGAGCTCGGGCTTCTGAGCATAGAAGTAGTCATATTTCATATCCTCGCCGTTCACACCCAGCATCACGCTCAGGTTGTGAGCATCGTTCCAGGTGTTTTGATAGGTGAGGTAGGCATTGGCAACCCAAGTGTTGGTCTTGCCATTGTCGCGCCAAGTGTCGGTGCTGCTTTGGCCCACAATGTTTTGAGGAGTAACGCCGCTCCAGTTGTAGCCGCGCACGGTGAAGTCACTGCTGTGGCTGTTCATGTTGCCTATCGTATAGGTAAAGTCGGCGTTCAGGGTCAGATTCTTGGTGATGTTGGCGCGCAACCAGCCGTTCAGGCGGGTGTTGTCGTTGGTCACCTGCTTGCGGGCAGCTTGCTTCTGCATAGCGATGAAGCGGGTGTCGAGACCGTTGATAGTGCCGCTAGGCACGAAGAACGAGCCCCAGCGCCATATGTACTGGTACATGTTGCTCCAGGCATCGGCACGGCTGAAGTGGCGGCGCGTGAAGTTCACGCGGGCACCCACAGTGAGCCAGTCGGTGAGGTCGGTTTGCAGGTTCACAGTAGCGTTGTAGCGCTTGCGCTTGGCGGGGTTGAAGTTCATCTGGTCTTCCTTGTAGTTGTAGCCGAAGTCCAGGTAATAGGTGGTGCGGCCGCTCGAGCCAGTCACCGAGATGTCGTGAGTCTGCGATGGAGCTGCGTTGTTGTACCAGATGTCTTGTATGTCGTAGTCGGCATAGTACAGGGGTTGGTTGCCATTGAAGTAGTAGTCACCCACGTTGTCCATGCTCTCGTAGGGCTGCATGGGGCCGTAGCCCTTCTTGCCGCCGTGTTGTTCCTTCCAAGCCTGAGCGTAGGGGAGCAACTTGTCGAAGTACATACCGAAGAGCTCGACCGAGCCACTGCCTGCGCGGGCCTTAGCCTCGAGGGCTGCCGTCAGCTGGGTGGGCACGTCGGGGAAGTCGGGCAGGTAGGTAGCCTGGTCCCAAGCGAAGTTGTTGCTGTACTTCACACTCACGCGGTCACCCTTCTTGGCCTGCTTGGTGGTGATCAGGATCACACCAAAGGCTGCACGGGTACCGTAGATCGACGATGATGCTGCATCCTTGAGCACCGAGATTGTGGCGATGTCCTCGCCGTTGATCATCGACAGGTCGTCGGTAGGTACGCCGTCGACCACGATGAGGGGAGCGCCGTTGCCGTTGAGGGAGCCCACGCCACGTATTTGGATGGTAGGCTCACTGTTGATATCACCACTGGTGTTGAGGATGGTGAGGCCGGGCACAGCGCCTTGCAGTGCCTTGGTCACATCTTGCTCAGGACGAGAGGTGAGCGTCTTGTCGAGGTCAACGTTGGCTACTGCGCCAGTGAGGTTGACCTTCTTTTGCTGGCCGTAACCCACAACCACCACCTCGTCGAGGAGGGCGTTGTCGGTCTCCAGCTTGATGTTCATGTTGTCACCGGCTGGGCGGGTTACCGTCTTGTAGCCGATGTAAGAGATTTGCACCTTGGCATTGGTGCTCACCCGCAACGAGAAGTGACCGTTGATGTCGGTCGATGTGCCGCGGGTAGTTCCAGGTTCTACGACACTGGCGCCGATCACGGGATCACCCTTCTCATCGACGACAGTACCTTTCACGATGGTTGTGCCCACATTGCTCGACACAACCTGAGGAGCCGGTTGGGCTGCATTGATAGTGCCCACCGTTCCACATGCCAGGAGAATTGCTCCTAAAAGAGCGAACTGCCTTTCATACGCGTTTTGGTTTTAGTTAAACATTTTTATTTAGTTAATGGTCTTTTTATAAAAGATTCATTTTCACAGCCTCCCTCGCCAGCGCTGTGGCGATGAGGTGACGCCGAGACTTGCCGCCAAATCTCTCTTTGAAAAATGTCTTATGGCTCCATGAAAAACACTACTGAGGGGTGAAATCGTGTGAGCATCAATATCATTGCCTCGCCCTGCGGGCAATCCCATTTTTCACAGCTTGCTTGTTTATGCTGTTAGGAGGTTAGGCGTAATCTTACGCATCGCGAAATTATGTAAAATCAAGTGAATTGCCAAAGAAAAACATTAATATTTTCTTTCAGAAATAAAGATTTTTTTCGATAATTCGGAAACGTGAAATTTTTTAACAATTGCGCTGCGGTGGAGATTTGGGACGGCGTCTCCCGTCTTTCGGTAGGGTTGTTGTTGAATCGGGCTAAATGAACACTCCGATAGCCCATTAACTACATGTTGCAGCACGCAAAGTGCTGTGATATAAAACGTTGATGTGTTTATCTGTCAAAGTTCTAAAAGTAACAAGTTTCATGCTGAGAAAAAACTAAAATAAGGCATAACCGGTATCAACAGGTTTGAACACGGTGATATCGGTTTGTCATGCACGCATATGAAAAAATCAAATGCAGTGGCCAAGGATGTGGATAGAATGTTTTTTGGGGTAGGAATAGTATAAGCAAGAATATGATAAAAAGCAGTCGAATTATTTTGAAGGTAATCCCGGTTGCCCTCTGCCTCGCGAGAGCAACGCCTGACGTGCTGCCAGAGTGAGGACGGACGGCATTGGGGGAATGACGAACTTGATGTTGGGATAGCGCTCAGGCACGCGGTGCACCAGCAGGTTGACGATGGCCCTAGTGGTCTCGGCCGGATACTCATAGAGTGCCAAGGGTGGAGTCGATGTAGGCTTTCTTGCGCAGGAAGAAGCCTCGGGTGTGCAGGAAGAAGAGCAAGAGCCCCAGCGCGTGCATGGCAGCCATCATGACGAAGGCGGCGGTGTAGCCCCAGCGCTCGGCCACCAGGCCGCCGCACAAGATGCCGGCGCCTTGGCCCAGGTCCCACATGGTGAGCAGGGTGGAATTGGCGGTGCCGCGCTCGTAGTGGTAGGCGACGTTGATGATCATGTTTTGGAAGGCGGGCCACATGTGGCCGTTGCCCAGCCCGATGAGGAAGGCCGAGAGGTAGTAGCCCGCCAGGGTGGGGCAGGCTACAAATAGCGTGTAGCCCACGGTCGAGAGCACGATGCCCATGGCGGCGTTGTGCACGAGCAGCCCCTTGCGTAGCGAGCGGCCGCCCTCGATGCGCGAGGCGATGAGGCCCACCGAGAGCAAGGCGAAATAGGTGCCCGTGCCGCCCACGATGCCCAGCCGCTCCTTGCCGTAGATGGCCAGGTAATTGCTCAAAATGCCATAGCACAGGCCGAAGATGGCGGCGTTGACGCCCAGCAGCCACCCGCGCGTGAGAAAGAAGCGGTCGAGCGAGAGGGGCTGCTTGTTTTTCACAATCGCCTTGGCCGGCAAGTGCACGGTGCTGTCGGCGGCAAATCCCACGATGGCGATGATGAGGGCGAGCCAGAAGAGATACTTGAAGTTGTGGGTGTGGCTGTAGATGAAGATGCCCACGGTGGGCGCGATGGCGGTGGCCAGGTTGTTGCTCAGGCCGTAGTAGCCTATGCCCTCGTTGCGGCGGCTGGGCGGGAGCACGTCGATGGCCACGGTGGAATTGGCCACGGTCGAGGCTCCGAAGGGTGCGCCGTGCAGGGTGCGGGCGATGGCAAAGAGCAGCAACGAACTTGCCGCGAGATAGCTTGTGAAAAACAGGGCGTAGACGCCCAGGCACACCAGCAGCACCCGCTTGCGGTTGAAACTGTCGACAAAGAAGCCGCAGAAGGGCCTGATGACCAGCGCGGCAATGGTGTAGCCAAAAAGCACCACGCCTATCACGTCCTTGGTGGCGTGGAAGGTGTCGGCAAGGTAGATGGGCAGCAACGGCGCCAGCAGGTAGAACGAAAAAAACAGGCCGAAGTTGGCCACCATCACCTTGTTGTAGTTAGCATTCCAAAGTCTCTCTTTCATCATTCAGTCTCAAAATCGTCAATTGTTTTCTACGTTCGCCGCCCTGGTCATGTGGCTCAGCTCAATCCCCACAGGAGGGCTTGCAAGAAGTACTTCACCCAGCGCTCGTAGGCGCCCGAGACCTCGACGGCCGCCAGGCGGGTGTAGTACTTGAAGGGATTGCGGTTGAGGCCGTGCGACAGGGGCAGGGAGTAGCCACGCAGCACGCCGCGCTCGATGAGGAAAAGCAGGGCGAGCAGGCGGCCCATGCGCCCGTTGCCGTCGATAAAGGGGTGGATGGCTTCAAACTGGTAGTGGATGAGTGCCGCCATGATGAGCGGATGGGTGTGGTCCTCGTAGTTGATGTATTTCTCGAGCATGGTGAAGGCCTCGTGCATGTCGTCGGCCGTGGGCGGCACATAGGCGGCTGTGGAGAGCGTGTCGCCCTCGGCCCCAATCCAGATGGGCGAGCGGCGGAACTCGCCGGGATACTTCTTCTCGTTGTGACGGCCGCGCATCATCACCCCGTGCAACTCCTTGAGCAGCCGCCCCGAGAGCGGCAAGTAGCGCATGCGCTCGAGCGCATATCGCATGGCATCGCGCAAATAGCCCACATCTTCCTGCTTGTGGCTGCCGATGGTGAGCAAGTCAAACTTCAGCTCAATATCACTCTCGCCATAGGCAAGGTTGACCGACGAGCGTGCTTCCTGCTCCAGCGCGTCGATGCCCGCGGTGCCCGTGAGCCGCCGCTCGGCCGCCAGCAGGAGCGTGTGCATCGGCTCGTCGACCTCCAGGTCGATTTCCTGCAGGGGCGTGGGCACAAAGGAGCGGTAAAACGCCTCTTCCTTGCCATGATTGCGGTAATATCCTTGTCGCTCTTTCTCCATGTTGTGGCCGTGCCCCCGTGCAACTATAACGAGCCAGCGCCCCATTATATTTTGTGAGGAGCTATTGTAATCGTGCTGGCTCTCTCGCGATAGTTAAAAAAGTACAAATCGAGCGGCTTGCACAGTCATGTCACGACCCTTTTGCGCTACTTTTGCCGAAAATTATTAAAACAACATACACACTTATGAAAAGATTTTTCAATTGGCACATGAGCTTGTTGCTAGCCTTGCTGCTGGCGCCCGCCAGCCTGTGGGCACAATTCAGCCAGAGCGATGCCGACACCCGCTATGCCACCACGCTGCCCAAGGCGGGCGACGTGGCCCCCGTCATCAAGATGAAGACACTCGACGGCAACAGCTTCAACCTCACAAAACTGCGTGGACACTATGTGGTGCTCGACTTCTGGGCATCGTGGTGCCCCGACTGCCGGCGCGACATCCCCGACATGGTGCGCCTTTACCAGAAGTTTCACCCACAGGGCGTGGAGTTTGTGGGCGTCTCGATGGACACCGACCGCGACAAGTGGCGGGCCGCTGTCGACAAGTATGGCATCGCCTGGACGCAGGTGAGCGAACTCGTGAAGTTTCACGACACCCAGGTTTCAAAGGACTATGGTGTGAAATGGATACCCTCGATGGTGCTGCTCGATCCCGAGGGCAAGGTGGTGCTGAGCACCGTGCTGTGGTCGAAACTGGAGAACACCCTCACGCAGCTTGTGCCCACCGGCAAGACCGTAGCCACTACCCAGTCGACCACTACCGTGCAGGGCGACCACGGACTGCTGAGCACCACCGTTGAGCGCCCCGCTGGCGTGACGGGCCGCATGCCGGTAGCCATACTGATGCACGGCTTCACAGGCAACAAAGACGAGCACCTGTGGCAACTCTTGGCCGACTCGCTGGCCACGCGCGGCATCGCCACCGTGCGCTTCGACTTCAACGGCCATGGGCATAGCGAGGGCCGCTTTGAGGACATGACTGTGCCCAATGAGATTGTCGACGCCGAGAAGATTGTTGCCTATGTGGCACAGCAACCTTGGGCCGACACCTCGCGCATTGCCCTCGTGGGCCACTCGCAAGGTGGCGTGGTGGCAAGCATGACGGCTGGCCGCCTAGGCTATGGCCCGGTGAAGGCTGTGGTGCTGCTAGCACCCGCCGCTGTGCTGCGCGAGGATGCCATCAGGGGCAACACCATGGGAGCCTTCTACGACCCGCTCGACCCGCCCGACAGCATCCCGCTCATGGGCGGCAAGGTGAACTTGGGCGCCAACTATGTGCGCACCGCCTTCAGGCTTCCCATCTATGAGACGGCTGCCCGCTACACTGGGCCTGCCTGCATCATTCACGGCACGGGCGACCGCATCGTGCCCTACACCTATGGAGAGCGCTTCCACAAGCTGTGGAAGGGCAGTGAGTACCATGAGCTCCCTGCCTTCGACCACGGCTTCTCGCAAGACCTGTATCGCGCTGTGGAGCTGGCCACCCTCTTTGTGGCCAAAACCATCGGGAAATAAGCGCGCCACGCGTGGCGGCGCCAAATGAAAACACAGCCACCCATGCGATGCCACAAGGGCTCAGCGTGGGTGGCTGTTGTTGTATATATGTTTTTATTTGCCAGGTTACTTCGGCAGACTGTCGAGCCAGTCGAAGAGCTCGTGCAGGGCATAGTCGCCGCTGTGTGGGCGGTTCCAGGCCAGCAGGTAGTTCACATCCTTGCCTGCATTTTGCAGTTTCAGGGCCAGGTTGAGCGGGATGGGAAATGCGGTGTCGCGGTCGATAGCGCCGTGGCGTATGTACCAGTGCGGGGCCACCGTTGCTTGCCCTGAGCCTATCTGTTGCATGGGGTTGAGCAACAGTTCGTTGGCCTTGACGGTCTCGCTCACGGTTGTGCCGTTTTTGCTGGCGCTGTAGGGAGTGAAGTTGGCGGGGTTGTTGCTGGCGTCGCCAAACTCGTCGTTCTCACCCGAAGCCTCGTTGCCAGCCACGCCCAGCGCGTCGAAGGCGGGAGCTGTCTTGAGCGGCGTGGTCTGGGCCACATAGTTCAGGTATTTGGTCATGTCGAGGTCGGTGATGTATTCACCCACGCGCTTGCTGCCGCCCCGCGGGGGCATCATGCCGCCCTTGGGCGGGGTCATCCCCGCTGGCATCTTGTCGGGCTTCATGCCGCCGTTGAGGGGAGCGAATGTGCCGCCCTCGGTGCTGAAGGTGAAGCCTATCGAGTCGGGGATGGTGGCGCCGGCATCCTTGGCAATTTGCGCCGCGCGCATGATTTCACTCTTGATGAAGTCGAGGTAGTTGTCGGCCGTGAGGGGCGTGCCGTCCTTCAGTTTCAGTCCCAGGGAGTTCACATAGGCTGGGAAGAGTGCGGCCTCCTCCTTGCTCACCTGGCGGTGGGCCTCGTCGTCGGCCTGGCGCGAGGCGGTGTTGCCATAAAGCCACTCATAGGCCATGTCGGCGTGGGCAAGGTCGGTGATGGGGCAGTAGCACACGGCGGCAAATATGTCGTCGCGCTCCTGTGCCGCGCCCATCTTCTCGAGCAGAGGCTCATAGGCGGGATTGTTGCCCGAGGCGCCCAGCAGGGCCGACATGGCACCGCCTGCCGATGTGCCGTCGGAGATGATGTGCTCGGCATCGCCGGGCATCTCCTTGTCGAAGTGGCGCAGGTAGCGCACGGCTGCCTTCAGGTCGAGCAGGCCGGCCGGAGCCTTGCCATTGTATACTTGTTTCTTCTTGATGGTCACGCTCGATGTGCGGCCGCGGGCGCCAGGGATGGCCACCACGTAGCCGCGCAGCAAGGCCATGCCGGTGGCGTCGCCGGCCGAGATGGTGCCTGGGCGCGACGGCATGTAGCCGCCCACGTTGTTCTTCAAGAAGATTGCCGAGTGCTGGGTAGCGCCCTCAGGCACATACACGTTCATGTACTGATAGGTGGTGTCTTCAACGTGGGTCACATACCACAGTTTCTCGTAGGCGGTGTAGCGCACCGTCTGGCCAGTGGGCATCGTGAGCGTGCGCTCCACGCCCTGCGAGGGGTCAAATTGCAATTGGGTGCTTGCTGCTTGCATGCCGGTCGTGATGCTTGTGACCAGAGCCAGCAGAATGATTGATTTCTTCATCATAATTACCTGTTTTTAAATAAATAACAATGCTGGCATATTTTGCGTCTCACCAGGACGGTTTCGCTTTCTATGGGGCAGCGTGCCCGTAGATGTGCGGCAAATGTAGCAATTAATGTTGATAGTGTGGCACCCTGTTGTCGAGATTTATATTTTGTTTGGAAAATTTTCCAAACGGGGCTTTCTGAGCCGTGGCGTGGCTATGCCAAATTTTTAGGGCTTGTTGATAGGCTTTGAAGGAGAAGTTGTAACTTTGCGCCGCAAAATTGCGATTTCATAATGAGCAAGACTTCAAAGATAGCCCGCGACCAGCACACCATCGAGTTGATGGTTGGCATCTATTGCCGGCATCACCTTGGGCTTGAGGAGATGCCGCCTGCCTACAGGGAGCTGGCCGACTATGCGTGCCGCCGGCTGGAGCATTGCCGCTGGGGCGAGGAGAAGCCGGCCTGCAAGGATTGCCCCGTGCATTGCTACGCTCCCGAGAAACGGGCGATGATGCAGGAAGTGATGCGCTGGGTGGGGCCGCGCATGATTATCTATTCGCCTGGGGCCACCTTGCGGCACATCGGGCAGTGCTTTTTTATAAAAGGAAAGAAGAAAAAGTGACGCGAAACTGGGGCAATTGCACTATCTTTGCCATAGCAACCATCAAAAGCATAAATAATTATGGAAGAAATCAATGCAAATATTGTAGAGCAGGTGGTGATGGAAAACATCCTGTCGCGCTCGAGCGTGCGCACCTATGAAGACCGCCCCGTTGAGGAAGCTAAAGTCGAGGAGCTGTTGCGTGCCGGCATGGCTGCGCCCTCGGGCGTAGACCACCGCCCCTGGCACCTGGTGGTGGTCACCGACCAAGCTCTGCGCGAGGGCTTGGCCCAGGCCAATCCCTATGCCGGCTATGTGAAGCGTGCGCCGCTCGCCATCGTGGTGTGTGGCGACATGAACAAGGCCGGCCAGGGCCGCGACCGCGACTTGTGGATACAAGACTGCTCGGCCGTGACCGAGAATATCCTGCTCGCCGCCCACGGCATAGGGCTGGGTGCCACCTGGACTGCCACCTATCCCATCGAGGAGCGTTGCCAGGCTGTGGCCCGCGTGCTCAACCTGCCCGCCCACCTGGTGGCATTCTGCACCATCGTCGTGGGCTATCCCCGCGGCGAGGCCCATGTGAAGGACAAGTGGGACCCCACCGCCGTCACCCTCAACGCCTTCAAGTAACGGTCCGCCAAGCTGTGTGGATGAGGTGACTCTATGGACGGCCACCAGTGCCTCACCCTGCCAATTGCAATCATCCACCGATCGACGATTTTGCGTGCCGCAACGCCAAAGTTAGGAAAAATACGCAAGCTGGGCATGCGCACAGCGGCATGGCAGTCATTCATTCTGCCATGCCGCTGTGATTGCGCGCTGTGTGCCCGATTTTACTCGGTGATTTCAACCAGAATGCCCTCGGGGCCAGCCACGCAACTCTCGTAGTAGCCGTCGCCGGTGATGCGGGGCCCGCTCAGGGTGGCGTAGCCATGGGCGGCGAGCCGTGCGGTGAGCGCATCCACGCTCTGGCGGCTGCCTGCGGCCAGCGCGAGGTGGGCGTAGCCCAGCCCACTCGTGTCGCTCGGCCGGTCAACTCCAGGCTTGGTCATGATCTCGAGGCGGGTGCTGCCCTCGGTGAAGGTGAGGAAGTAGCTGCTGAAGCCCGTCGTGGGGTTGTGATACATTGCGCCTGCCTGGGCTTGGAAGTATTGCTCAAAAAACTGGCGCATCTTCTTCAAGTCGCTGCAGTAGAGTGCGATGTGGTCGATTCTCATTTTGCAATCTGTTTAAAGAGTTTCTTCTTGAGCCAAGCACGCACGGGCAAGTCGTAGAGCTTATAGGCTGCATAGGCGTTGAAGATGGCCAGAATGTAGATGCCCACGCTCACGGCGATGTGCTGCGAGAGGGGAGCGTCGGGATGACGGCTCGCCCAGGCCATCTGCATGTAGACCAGTGGGTAGTGGGTGATATAGATGGGATAGGACACCTCGCCGAAGAATTTGCACACCGATACCGAGAACTTGCCGGTGACGGTGCTGCCGGCCCCCATGCTCACCACGAGCGGAAACACCACGATGATGGCCAGACTCTCGTAGAGGCCGTTGATCCATCCTGTAGTGCCGCCCAGGCGGGGCATCACCAGCACGATGGCCACGAGCAGGCCGCACCACCAGAAGCCGCCACTCACCTTGATGAGCTTGTGCACGCGCGAGATGAGCAAGCCGGCAAAGAAGGGATAGAGCAGGCGGGTGACGCCTATGAGCAGCTGGTCGGGGGTGAGGCTCCATCCGCCTATCACGGTATAGGCAGCCTCGGTGCGTTGTGCCCACACGCCCAGCCAGTCGATGTTGAAGCACAGCATCACCGTCATGCAGCCAAAGAGGAACACGCACACGGTCAGAGCCACCTTCGACAGGCGGCGTATCACGAAGGCGTAGAGCAAGTTGGCCAGGTATTCCCATTGCAGCGACCACACGGTGCCGTTGAGCGGGTTGGTCTCGCCCCAGCCGCGTATGTCCATCGAGGTGGGCAGCGGGATGATGGTGAAGCACAGCAGCATCACGACCACGACCATCCAGCCCGGAGTCTTTCCAATCAAGGGGAAGGCCTCGCAGTCGCCGAAGTAGAAGAGGGCGGCACCTATCATGCAGCCAAATATCACCATGGGGTGCAGGCGCACCAGGCGGCGCTTGATGAAGTTCCAGGTCGACATGCGGTCCCAGCGGTCGTCGTAGGCATAGCCAATCACGAAGCCCGAGAGCACAAAGAAGAAGTCCACAGCCAGGTAGCCGTGGTTGAGGATTTGGTAGGCAGGGCCTTTGGAGTAAGTTTCAAAGAGGTGGAAGGCCACAATAATCAGGGCCGCCACGCCACGCAAGCCGTCGAGTATCTCGTAGCGTGGTTTGGAGGCAAGGTACACATTGTCTTTAAAAGACGCATCAGCGCTTGATTTCATCTTGTCGATTTGGGTCAAATTTTAAGTTATGGTTTCAGGGCGCAAAATTAGTGGAAATAAATCGGTCGCATTTGTCGTATCGTATTTAAAAATTGTCGTAAATTAGCGCCATGGAAAGTTTTCATTTCGACCACGTGAGATTGCGGCCTCAAGAGCAGATAGGATTGCACACCCAGCCCAGTTGGGAGCTGTCGTGGGTGATGCGCGGCAAGGGGCGCCGCACGCTGGGCGACCTCACCGAGCCCTTTGAGGCGGGCGAGGTGGTGCTGGTGCCGCCCGACGTGCCGCATGAGTGGCACTTCGACGACAGCGACGGGATGATTGAGAACATCACGCTCATCTTTTCCACCGACTTCCTCTTGCTCGTGGGCGGCAAGTTTCCCGAAATGGCCGGGGTGACCGACGCGCTGGTGAAAATCACACGCCCCATCACGTTCACCCGCCGCACGCTGCTCCAGTTGCGGGAGGCGCTCGAGGGCATGTGCCACATCGATGCCTCGGGAAAGCTGGTGAGTGTGCTGTCGATGTTGAGAACGATTGCGATGTCGCGCGAGTGCCGCGCCGTGGGGCACCCCGTGCGCGACCTCTCGCGAGACCAGGATTGGCTCAAGGAGGTGGAGATCTATGTGACCTGCAATCACCGGCGCCACATCACCCTCGACATGATTGCCGCTCACCTGTGCATGAATCGCAGCGCCTTCTGCAGCCGGTTTCGCCGCACCACGGGCAAGACCTTTGTGACCTATCTCAACGATTACCGGCTCAACATAGCCCTGCGCCTGCTTGCCAAGGGCGGGATGAAGGTGGCGCAGGTGTGCTATCACAGCGGCTTCAACGACGTGCCCCACTTCAACCGCCTCTTCAAGTCGCGCTTTGGCATGACGCCCACCCAGTTTCAGCAGCAATCATCGGCCGAGCTATAATTGTGCCGGCTGTCGCGGGCTGAATCAGGGCGTGAGGGTGAAGATGGAGCCATAGGGGCCCTGGCCGTCGTAGTCGGCAGGCAGGGGCATGTGGCAGCACAGGGCCGAGGCGGCGGCCTCGTCGAGATGCTGTTGCAGTTGCAGGGTGAAGCAGCCCGAGCGCTCGTCGAGGCTCAGTTCCCATATCGAGTAACCCAGGGCATTGACCATGGCGGTTATCTCGTCTTGCAGGTGCCAGGCGTCCTCGCAGTTCATTGAGCTTCCTCCCCTTTAAATGTGTAGTGGCTTATCTCGCGGTAATATCTGTGTTCCAGGTCTTTGCAGTGGTATAGCCCCATTCCGCCCATGGTGGCGTGGATGCTGAATGGCTCAATCTGCCGGGCCAGTGTGGCAAAGTCTTGCTTGCCGAGCCTGTGTCTCAGCCGCTTGGCGATGGTGAAATGCACTTGGGCAGGGCGGCCGATGGGCGGCGTGGTGATGCTGGCGAGCGGCTTCCCAATCGTGGTATAAAGACGCTGGCACAGGGCGGTGAGCGCAGTGGGTATGCGGCTCGGCACGGCATAGAGCACCTTCACACACTGCCGCTTGGCGTTGTAGAAGTAGCCCAGGCTGTCGATGTCGATATCGATGGGGCTTTGGGTGGCGGCAATCTCAGCCATCTTCTCCTGGATGAAGGGCAACTGGCCGCCGTCGACCTTGCCAATGAAGAGCAGGGTGGAGTGGAAGAAGGGTTCGTCTTTGCCCTCGGGCCTGAACACGGCCCGCACGCGGGTTGCCACCTGCTCCATCTGCTGCCGCTGCCGCTCGGGCAACATGCAGGCTATAAATATATTGACTTCACTCATTATCGTTTCGTTTCATTCTAGATGCTCATGGTTGCTTATTGCCGCAACCGCCCATCTAGTGGTGTAAATTTACAGCTTTTCGGCTAAACCAGGAAAACCAGCCGCCGTGTTTTTTCCATAAAAAATATTTCCCGGCAATCCTTGGGCCATCATCGCCTTGCAGGCTGTGAATTTGGCCGCGGCCATGGCGGGTGGAGCTTGAATAGGCGGCGTCATTCAAATATTATTTGTAACTTTGCGCAAAATTTCTAGCCAAGATGATGAGAATCGATATATTGAGCGTGATGCCCGAGGCACTTGACTCGCCACTGCATTGCAGCATACTCCAGCGGGCTCAGGACAAGGGGCTGGTGGAGATACACGTGCACAACTTGCGCGACTGGTCGCTGCGCAAGCACCGCAAGGTCGACGACTACCCCTTCAGCGGCGAGGCCGGCATGGTGATGCAGATCGAGCCCGTGTACCGCTGCATCGAGGACCTCAAGAAAGAGCGTGACTACGACGACGTGATCTTCACCTCGCCCGACGGCGACCTGCTCGACCAGCCCATGGCCAATGCCCTCTCGCTGGAGCAGAACATCATCATCCTGTGCGGCCACTACAAGGGCGTGGACTACCGCATACGCGAGCACCTCGTGACCCGCGAGATCTCGATAGGCAACTATGTGCTCACCGGTGGCGAGCTGCCGGCCGCCGTGATAGCCGACAGCATCGTGCGCCTGATTCCCGGCGCCATAGGCGACGACCAGAGCGCCCTGAGCGACTCGTTCCAGGACGGCCTGCTCGAGGCCCCCGTCTACACCCGCCCGGCCGAGTTCAACGGCTGGCGCGTGCCCGACATCCTGCTCAGCGGCAACGAGGCCAAGATTGCCGAGTGGAAGATGCAGCAGGCCCTGGAACGCACCCGCCGCCTGCGCCCCGACTTGCTCAAATAGAATTAAATATTGTGAAAACGGCAAGTAATTGGAATTTTAGCTTTAACTTTGACATTTCATAACACGACACAGGTTGTAGAACATGAATATTTTCGGTAAAGAATATCATCGACCCAAGTGGATACCCAGGTGGCTGAGTATCCCGTTTATTGTCTTTGCCGCCTTCATCCTCATGCTGCTCTTCTTCGGTGAGAACAACTACATGAAGATCTACCACTACAAGCAGCAAATCAATCAGCTCAAGACCGAGATCAAGGCCAACGAGGACTCGGCCGCCATCTACGATGCCAAGATACAGGAGCTGCACACCAATCGCGCCAAGCTCGAGCGCATCGCACGCGAAAAATACGGCATGAAGCGCGCCAGCGAGGATGTGTATATTACCGACATTCCCTGATTTTCAAGAAAATTTACTACATATAGATAGAGAGTTTAAGTGATGACTGAAGAGAAGAAACAAATCATACAGAACTTGATGCTTACTGTGGCCATGCTCATCTTGCTGGTGTGCGCCGCAATTCCTATTCTCACCGATTGGGACCCCGCAAAGCTCATCTACCTGCGCTGGGTGTATGCCTTTGGCGCTGTGATGGCCCTCGCCGAGCGCATGACCGAGCGCTACAAGGGCAAGAACACGCGCATCAAGCGGCTCTACCGCATCGGCAAGGTGTCGGCGCTCTTCTACTGCGTGTCGGCATTCTTCCTGCTGTGGCCGGTATTCGACACCTCGGCGGGCTACGACCGCCGCGACTGGCTGGCCTTCTTGATGGCGGGCGCTGTGCTGCAAATCTATGTCACCTTTGCCTATGAGCACGTGGTGAAAAAGGAGAAGAAGAAGCAAGAGCGTGAATGTCAAGAGAAAAGCGACAAAAAATGAGCCATGCTCGCCGCTGGCGGCTCGCTCCCGGGCACTGGCGCGGCAGGCAGTGTGAAAATTGCTAATCTTTTCGGCATTTGTCATAAAAGTGCTAAAAAATGTGGAAAACAACGATTTATTGGCCACTATTTATTAATTTTGTCACAATATGAGAACATATAGATACTTTATCGCTGCCTTGCTTGTCGCCACAGCCGTTGCGCAGGCAGGAGCCCAAAACTCGGTAACGCCCTATTCCCGCTTGGGCTACGGCATACTGGGCGAGAATGCCACCGGCGCCCAGCGCCAAATGGGCGGCGTGGGATATGCCACCCAAGACGGCCGCCAAGTCAACACAATGAACCCTGCCAGCTACTCGCAGACCGACTCGCTCACCTTCCTGTGGAACATGGGCATCGACCTCACCAACGTGTGGTCGAAGGAGAACGGCAAGAGCGGCTACAGCTTTGGCGGCGGCCTCGACTACATCACTGGCGCCTTCAGAATTGCCAAGGGCCTGGGTGGCTCGTTCGGCGTGATGCCCTTCTCGAGCGTGGGCTACAGTTTTGGCAACGACATCAACAATGGCAGCGAGTCGCGCATCGGCGAGGGCTCGATCAGCGAGCTCTATCTGGGCGCTGGCTGGGAGCCGGTGAAGCACTTGAGCATCGGTGCCAATTTCTCCTATATGTTCGGCACGATCGACAATTACACCTACATCTATAGCACCTCGACCAGCCTCTACGATCGCGTGATGGAAGTGCGCGACTGGAACCTGCACCTGGGCGCCCAGTACCGCTACGACCTCAACCGCCGCGACCATGTGGTAGTGGGCGTGACCTACTCGCCCAAGAAATCGCTGCACGGCCACACCTGGGGCACCTATCGCGATGCTGTGAACGACTCCAAGCTCGACACGGTGGGCTACACCAGCCTCAAGGGCAAGTATGAGCTGCCCAACACCTTCGGCGTGGGCGTGAGCTACACCCATGGCAACAAGCTCATGGGCGAGCTTAACTTCACCTATCAAGACTGGTCAAAGGCCAAATACACCCCGCTCGAGGGCTTCGAGTCGCCCAACTTCAAGTTCGACAACCGCTGGAAGGTGGCTGCCGGCGTGCAATATGTGCCCAACTACCGCGGCAGCTATCTCAAGCGCACCGCCTATCGCCTGGGTGCCTTCTACAACCACGACTACCAGAATGTGGGTGGCAACAACGTGCGCGACTATGGCGTGAGCGCCGGCTTCGGCTTCCCCGCCCTGGGCAGCAAGACGGTGATCAACCTGGGTGTGGAGTGGCGTCACCGCTACTCGTCGCCCACCACGCTCATCAAGGAGGACTACCTGAATGTGACCCTGAGCGTGACCTTCAACGAGATGTGGTTCTGGAAGAGCAAGATACGTTGATGCTCGTGCTGGTTGTGCAGCAGCGTAGGGGATAACCCCGTTTTGGAGAATTGTTCATGAAATTGACTCGCTATAGCAGCATTTTGATTGTCGCCCTTGTCATGGTGATGGGGGCGATAGCCACGTCGTGCAACGACGACAAGACTGCCGTGGTGAAGCATGACACCGACCCCAACCGCGTGCCCACCATGGAGAGCCACGACGTGAACACCATCATCAGCGACTCGGGCCGCACCCGCTACCGCATCGTCACCAAGCTGTGGCAAATCTTCAGCGAGGCCACGACGCCCCACTGGTCGTTTCCCAACGGCGTGCAGGCCGACGAGCTCGACGAGAAATTCCGTCAGAGTGCCTCGCTCATATGCGACTCGGCCTACTACAACATCAACTCCCACGTGTGGAGCGCCGTGGGCAACGTGCGACTCACCATGCGCAGCGGCGACAAGGTGCTGTGCGACCGCATGTACTACGACGAATCCTCGCGCCAAATCAATTGCAAGGACAACGTGCGCATCACCCGCACCAGTGGCGACAAGATACTCACCAACCAGATGTACTATGAAACCACCCAGGCCTTGACCCACAGCGACTCCTTCATACGCATCGAGGGCCAGGGACGCGTGATTGAGGGTGAGGGCTACGAGTACTACGACCGCTCGCAGCACTACAAAATCAACCACGTGCAGGGCATCTTCCCTATCGACGACAGCAAGTTCACCCCCGGCCGGTGACCCGTGTGGCCAGGCCCAGCCGGCAACAGTTGCCCGTGTGGCACAAATCAATGGGCGAAAATTGGGGAATATCTCAAGAAATTATTGTAATTTTGTGATTGGATATGAGCACAAGCAGCGCTTTGATAATAGTGATTGTAGCAATCTTGCTCTCGGCATTTTTTGCCGGGATGGAAATCGCCTTTGTCTCGGCCAACAAGGTGCGCGTTGAAATCGACGTGAAAAAGGCGGGCCTCATCAACCGCATCATCCACGTGTTTTACAACCACAGCGACATGTTTATTTCCACCATGCTCATTGGCAACAATGTGGTGAATGTGATCTACTCGATGGCCATGGCATCGCTGCTCACCATTCCACTGAAGGCCTATGTGGGTGACAACGAGTTCCTGCTCCTGCTGCTCATCACCATCATCTCAACCGTCATCATCCTCATCACGGGCGAGTTCCTGCCCAAGGCCGTGTTCCGCATCAATCCCAACTACTCGCTGCGCATGTTCTCGCTGCCGCTCTTCATGTGCTACTTGGTGCTTTACCCCATCTCCAAGTTCACCGAGTGGCTCTCGCAGGGCATCATGCACCTCTTTGGCGTGAAGACCGACAAGGAGAAGCTGGGCACCCTGAGCGTGGAGGAGCTCGACGCCTACTTGCAAGACAACATCGACAAGAAGGAAGATGAGCACAAGGAAGTGGACCGCGAGATGAAGATATTTGAAAACGCACTCGACTTCAGCGACACCCACTTGCGCGACTGCATGGTGCCACGCAACGAGATTGTGGGCGTCGACATCGCCGAGGCCACCCGCGACGACCTGGTGAAGCTCTTCTCCAAGACGGGGTTGAGCAAACTCGTGGTGTATCACGACGACATCGACAACGTGATGGGCTTCATCTCGGTGAGCGAGCTCTTTGTGACCGATGTGAACTGGAAAGACCAGGTGAAGCCTGTGCTCTTCGCCCCCGAGACGATGCTGGCCAAGGTGATGATGCAAAACCTGCTGCACGAGAAGCGCTCGATGGCCATCGTGGTCGACGAGTTTGGCGGCACCGCCGGCATGGTCACCCTCGAAGACCTGGTGGAGGAAATATTTGGCGACATCGAGGACGAGCACGACCGCAATCGCAACAAGCTCGTGGCGCGCCGCATCGACGACAACACCTATGAATTCTCGGGCCGCAAGGAGATTGAGGAAATCAACGAGGAGTTCCATCTCGACCTGCCCGAGGACGACGATTACCAGACGATAGCCGGCCTCATCCTCAACAAGCTCGAGGCCATACCCAACGAGGGCGACAAGGTGGAAATCGACGGCAACTATGTGCTCACGGTGCTGCGCAAGACGGCCGCCCGTGTCGAGCTGGTGCGTGTCGAGGTCTTGCCTCAAGAGGAAAAGGAGAAACGCAATGACTAACGAAGAAATAGTGGGCCTGCTTGTGCATCATGGGGTGAAACCCACGCCCAACCGCATCCTCATCGCCCAGGCGCTTGCCGCCGCCACGCGACCCAGTTCGCAGCCCGAGCTTGAGCGCCGCGTCGAGACGCTCGACAAGAGCAGCATATTCCGCACCCTCGGCACCTTCAGAGTCCACGGCCTGGTGCACGTGATCGAGGATGGCAGCGACACGGTGAAATATGAGCTGTGCCTGAGCCATGACGCCGACCACGACGACGACCAGCACGTGCACTTCTACTGCGAGCGTTGCAACCGCACCTATTGCCTGGAGTCGATCCACATCCCCCAGGTGACGCTTCCCGCCGGCTACGAGGTGCATGGCGTGAACTACGTGATCAAGGGCCTGTGCCCCCACTGCGCCCGGCAGGCGAGCATGGAGTGAAGGCCGGTAACAAGACAACCAACTTTTAAAAATCAAGATATTATGGCAGAATTAGAACCAAAAATCGTTTTTGATCAGTTTGCTCAAATCAACAAGATTCCCCGTCCGTCGAAGCACGAGGAGAAGATGATAGAATACCTCAAGAATTTCGGCGAGAGCCACGGCCTTGAGACCAAGGTCGACGAGACTGGCAATGTGCTCATCAAGAAGCCTGCCACCCCGGGCTACGAGAACCGCCCCACTGTGGTGCTGCAAAGCCACATGGACATGGTGTGCGACAAGCTCGTGGATGTAGACTTCGACTTCTCTAAAGATGCCATCCAGGCCTACGTCGACGGCGACTGGATGCGCGCCAAGGGCACTACCCTGGGTGCCGACGACGGCATGGGCGATGCCATAGAGCTTGCCCTGCTCGAGAGCGACGACATCGAGCACGGCCCGCTCGAGTGCGTGTTTACCCGCGACGAGGAGACCGAGCTCACGGGTGCCATAGGCATGAAGAGCGACTTCATGAGCGGCAAGTACCTCATCAACCTCGACAGCGAGGACGAGGGCGAGATCTTCATAAGCTGCGCTGGCGGCTGCGGCACCGAGGCCACATTCAACTTTGCCCGCGAGGACGCTCCTGCCGGCTACGACTTCATCCTGCTCTCGCTCAAGGGCCTCAACGGCGGCCACTCGGGCGACGACATCGAGAAGAAGCGTGCCAATGCCATCAAGATACTCGCGCGCTTCCTCTACATCGAGCAAGACAAGCTCGACCTGCGTCTGGCTAGCTTCAACTCGGGCAAGATGCACAACGCCATTCCGCGCGACGGCAAGGTGGTGATCGCTGTGCCGGGCGGCACCTATGAGCAGGTGCGCGAGGACTGGGTGAAATTCCAGGCCGACGTGAAAAATGAGTTCTATGTGACCGATACCACCATGCAGTTTGACCTGGGCGACGCCCCGGCACAGCAAGTGCTGCCCCGCGAGACGGGCCGCAACATCGTGATGGCCCTGCAGGCCGTCGACAATGGCGTCTATGCCATGAGCCAGGCCGAGGAAATCAGCTGGCTCGTGGAGACCTCGAGCAACGTCTCGGTGGTGGAGACAGGCACCGACTACCTCAAGGTGATATCGCTGCAACGCAGCAGTGTGAACAGCAACCTCGTGAACATGGGCAACACGGTTGAGGCCGCCTTCCGCCTGGCAGGCGCCTACAATATCGTGCACAACGAGGCCAATCCCGCCTGGCCCATGAAGCCCGGCAGCAAGCTGGTGGAGATTGCCAAGGAGAGCTACGAGCGCCTCTTCCACAAGGAGCCCAAGGTGATTGGCATCCACGCCGGCCTCGAGTGCGGCCTCTTTGCCGAGCGCTACCCCGACATGGACATGATCTCGTTTGGTCCCACGTTGCGCAACGTGCACACCCCCGACGAGTGCCTCTACATCCCCTCGGTGAAACTCGTGTGGGAGCACCTGCTCGACATCCTCAAGCACATCGAGTAGCATGCCTGTGGCTGCCACACGAGCACGTGCAGCCACAGCACTTTGCGTTTTGATGAAATGCGATACTATCTGAATATCGGCACCAATTTGGGTGACCGTCGTCACAACCTGATGCTCGCCATCGCCGCCCTGAGCGCCGGCACTGGCGGGTGTCAGGTTTCTTCGGTTATGGAGTCGCAGCCCTGGGGCTTCGACTCGCCTCATGCCTTCCTCAATGTGGGCGTGGCCATCGACACTGCCCTGGCGCCCATGCAGGTGCTGGGGTGGATACACGACATTGAGCGCCAGCTGGGCAGCGCGAGCCACCGCGACGCAGCGGGAGGCTACGTCGACCGTCTGGTCGACATCGACATCGTGTATGCCGAGGCGCTGGCGCCCGATGGCCGCTGGCAGCGGGTCGGCGTCGACTCGCGCGAGCTCACCATTCCCCACAGCCACCTCATGGAGCGCGACTTCTTCTTGCAGCCGCTGCGCCAGTTGCATCCAGCCACGTTCACGCTATGACTCGCAGCAGCAATTTCACCGCCATCATTCTCGACTGGTACCGCCAGTGGGGCCGCGACCTGCCCTGGCGGCACACCACCGACCCCTATGCGATATGGCTGAGCGAGGTGATCCTGCAGCAGACGCGCATCGAGCAGGGCCTCGACTACTGGCAGCGCTTCGTGCAGCGATGGCCCACGGTGGGCGACCTGGCCGCGGCCAGCGAGGACGAGGTGCTGCGCATGTGGCAGGGCCTGGGCTACTACAGCCGTGCCCGCAATTTGCTCGCCGCCGCGCGCCAGGTGGTGGAGCAAGGCAGTTTTCCCGCCACCCTCGAGGGCATCAAGGCGCTCAAGGGGGTGGGCGACTACACCGCCGCCGCCATCGCCTCGATTGCCTACGGGCAGCCCGTGGCCGCTGTCGACGGCAACGTGTATCGTGTGCTCGCCCGCCACTACGGCATCGCCACGCCCATCAATTCAACCCAGGGCAAGCGGGAGTTTGCCGCCCTGGCCCAGAGCCTGCTGCCCGAGCGCCAGGCAGCCGCCTTCAACCAGGCGATGATGGACTTCGGAGCCACCTGGTGCACTCCCAAGTCGCCCCATTGCGACGGCTGCCCGCTGGCCGACACCTGCGTGGCGCTGCACAGCCACCGCGTGGCCCAGCTGCCTGTGAAGCTCAAGACCACCCAGGTGAGGGCACGCTATTTCCAATACATCTACCTGCGCTGCCAGGGCGAGACTGCCCTGCGCCGCCGCCCCGCCGGCGACATCTGGCAGGGCCTCTACGAGCCCCTGCTCATCGAGACGCCCCAGCCGCCAGGCGATGATGCCCCGGCCGCCATCATGGCCGCCTTGCAGTGGCCTGCAGGCACTGAGCCGGGCGAGGCCTGCCGTCTTGTGCAGTTGCGCCACGGCGTGAAGCACCAGCTCACCCACCGCACCATCTATGCCGATTTCTACCTGCTCGACACGCCCGTGAGGCCTGTGCTTCCCGCCGGCTACTTGTGGATGCCCGAGCGCGACGTGGGCCGCTACGCCCTGCCTCGCCTGGTCGAGAAACTCCTCGCCCTCGCCGGCATGGAGTGATGCAAAATTTTTCGGGAAATTCTTATGGGTTTCACGAGGAGAATGATTAACTTTGTAATGATAAACTTTAAAACCTGAAGATTATGAATACAATCATACTGATGTGGGATCCTGCGATTTCGTCGGTCAACATGGACGAGTACAAGGAGAGCATGAAAAATTGTATTGAGCATTATTTCAACTGGAGCGTGTGGGACTGGGAGCATGCCAAGGCCTGCGACCGCTTCTACCTGGTGCGTGTGGGCCAGGGCAACACGGGCATCGTGATGAAGGGCGTGCTCTCGAGCGAGCCCTTTGAGGCCGAGGACTGGAGCGGCAAGGGCCGCCAGGTGTTCTACATGGACATGGAGCCCGACATCATCATCAACCCCGACAAGGCACCTATCATCACCACCGCCGAGTTGCAGCGCGACCTGCCTGGCTTCATCTGGGACTCGGGCCACGCCGGCCAAATCCTGGAGCCCAAGCTGGCCGACATGCTCGAGGACAAGTGGCACAAGTATATCGACCAGAACGAGGCTATGTTTGAAGACCCTGAGATGGCCGTGCGTCCGCGTCGCGGCAAGGCATTTCTGCAAATCATCACTCACCCGGTGAGCCCGCGTCGCAAATGAAAATCAAGCTACTACTCATCATGGGAATTATAGCTACGCTATTGGGTTCTTGCTCAAGCAGCAAGGGCTTCACGAGTGTGGGTGTCGACAAGTTTGAGAGCTACATTGCCCAGCCTGGAGTGCAGCTCGTCGACGTGCGCACGCCCAGCGAATACCTCGAGGGCCACCTTGAAGGGGCCCAAAACATCGACGTGAAGGGCGACAACTTCGTCGAGCAAGCCCAGGCACGCCTCGACCGCCGCAAGCCCGTGGCGGTGTATTGCCGCAGTGGCCGCCGCAGCGCCATGGCCGCCCAGCAGCTGGTCAAGGTGGGCTACAAGGTGACCAATCTCGACGGCGGCATCATCGACTGGCAGGTGGCTGGCAAGAAAACCGTGAAATAGTCCCATCCAGCAGCGTGCCCTGAGCCCGCCCGTGTGTGTGTATTGGGCGGGGTGGATGCGCTGGCAGGGTGCGGCCCCGGTGGCCGTCCTATTTGTCCTGCGTGATGCCACTTGGTGGCATTGCATAGAGATTTTGCAAGGATTACGCATGAAGCCCCAAAAAACGGTGGCGGCACAGGATCGTGAGTCCTGCGCCGCCACCGTTGATTATTTCCTTTCTTCTTGTTGAGGATGACGCGATGCTATCCCTGCCCTTGCGACTTGGGGCGCTGGCCGGGGGTGGCTGGAGCCACGTTGAAGTGGCGCTGCCACGTGCAGGGAGCGCTGCCGCAGCGGGTGAGCGTCACGGTGCCGTCTTGCAGGATGGTGATGGCCAGCTGCGTGGCGTCGCCTGCGCCGCGGGGCAGGTTGAGGATGCCACGCACGCGGCCGTTCTGGTCCAGCACTTGGATGCCAGCGCTAGTCACCACCCACAGATTGCCCTTGTCGTCATAGGCCATGCCGCCCACCTGCAGTTGCGCGTTGTCGTAGCTGTCGAGCCAGTAGAAAGGCTGCGTGTAGGCTTTCTTACCATTCACGATGACCGACTGCTGCAGGCAGTTGCTGCCCGCAATGGGCTCCACAAGCAGGCTGCCGTCGGGGTAGGTGGCGCTGTGCTCCACCTTGCGTGCGGCTGCGCCCTTGGCCTTGCCTTGCTGCCAGTGGCTGCCGGCATCGAGCAGGGGGCGCAACAGGTCGTTTTGCGTGGTGCCTGTGGCGATGGGAGCAGGCCAGCCTTGCCACAGCCAGGTCATGACGTCGGCAAAGATCTCGCTGGCGCGCTTCACGCCGTGGGTGCAGTCGCTCCAATCATACTTGGTGTCGTAGCCAGCGAAGTCGAGTGCCGAGGCCAGCATGCGGTTGCCCTCATACCAGTGGCCGAAGAGCGGGTTCCACGCGTCGCGTGTGCCGTCTTGCAGGCATATCTTGATGGGCTTGGGCTCCGACTTGCGCACCATCATCTGCAGGTCGTTGCCGCCGCGCATGCTCACAAAGGTGCCCACGCCGCTGAAGACGCGCCCAAACAGGTCGGGCCGCTGCCAGGCGGCGGTGAATGCGGCTATGCCGCCGCTGCTCAGCCCAAATATCGCATGGTCCTGGGCGCGGCGCGAGAGGTGTATCACTCGTCCGTCGGGCGTCGACCGGCCCTCGACGGCGGGCAACACCTCGCTCTCGAGGAAGTGGGCAAATGTGCCCGTGGTCATGTCGAACTCGTTGCTGCGGTTGTAGCGCACCACCTCGCCTTGCGCGTTTTTAATCACGCCAGGCTGCAAGAAGATGGCTATCGTGACGGGCATCTTGCCCACGGCGATGAGGCTGTCGATCACGGCAGGCGCGTTGCACAGCACCCCGTCGAGCCCCACATAGAGGCACGCTGGCTCGCTGCCCGTGTATTGCTTGGGCACATACACCTGATAGGTGCGCTCGGTGCCGGGATACACCTGCGAGCCGCTGAGCGAGCCGTCGAGCATCACGTGGCCCGCGGCAGCGCCGCCCAGGGCCTGCAGCGCGATAGCTGCCGCAATTGCTAATCGTTTCATCATGCCTGATTTGTTATTTTGCCACTTGCTCGAGGCGCTTCATGATCGAGAACATGAAGAGGGCCGAGATGAGGCACAGCACCACGAAGATGCTCCACACACCCCACAGCGGGATGCTGCCCCACACAAAGCCGCCCACGCTCACGAGCAGGTTGCCGATGGCGGTGGCCACAAACCAGCCGCCCATCATCATGCCCTTGTACTTGGGCGGAGCCACCTTGCTCACAAACGAGATGCCGATGGGCGAAAGCAGAAGTTCGCCGAAGGTGAGAATCAGATAGGTGCTGATGAGCCAGTTGGGCGATGCAAACCTAGCGGCGTCGCCGGCCACCTTCTGCTCATCGGGGGTGAGCAGGCCTATCGAACCCACAGCCATCACCATATAGGCCACAGCGGCCACAAGCATGCCCAGGGCAATCTTGCGGGGAGCGCTGGGTTCCTTGCCTTTCTTGGCGAGGGCGCCAAAGAGGGCTATGCTCACTGGCGTGAGCATCACCACAAAGCAGGGGTTGAAGTGCTGGAAGATAGGGGCGGCTACCTTGACTGCGCCAGTGAGGTGCAGGTAGTCGTAGACGAGCCAGGCCACACTGGCCACAATCACGAGGGCCGAGATCACCTTGGCACGCGTGCTCTTGCTCTGGAAGAGCGAGAACAGGGCGTAGACGATAAAAATCACGAGCACCAGGTTCCACACGTTGAAGGCCATGCTCTGCACGCCGGTCGAGGTCTTGGCGGTGAACTCGTCGGCAAAGTAGGTGAGGGTCAGGCCATTTTGCTGGAATGCCATCCAGAAGAAAATCACCACGGCAAACACCAGGCACAGGGCGGTGATGCGCGACTTGGTCTCGGCGGGGCTCAGCTCCTCCACCTTCTCGCTGCCCTCGGCGGCCTTGCCCTGCTTGTTGCCCTCGGCGCCCTTAAAGGTGCTGCGCCCCAGGTAGTAGATGGCCATCGACACGATGAGCGATAGGCAGGCCACGGCAAAGGCGTAGTGATAGCTCTCGGCAACCGAGCAGCCAAATTGTGCCTGCGTCCAGTCCATAATCTTGATGGCTGCCGTGGGAGCAAAGAGGGCGCCTATGTTGATGGCCATGTAGAAGATGCTGAAGCCCGAGTCGCGCTGAGCGCTATACTTGGGGTCGTCGTAGAGGTTGCCCACCATCACTTGCAGGTTGCCCTTGAAGAGGCCCGTGCCGGCGCTTATCATCACCAGCGCGCCCAGCATGGCCACGAGCGCCACGGTGTTGCCGCCCAGCGGCACCGAGAGAAACAGGTAGCCCAAAAACATCACCACGATGCCCAGGGTCACCATCTTGCCATAGCCAAACTTGTCGGCCATGATGCCGCCCACAAATGGCAGGAAATATACCAGGCCCATAAATGTGCTGTAGATGGCGCCTGCCGCGCCCGCACTCAGGCCGAAATTTGCTTTCAAAAACAGGACGAACACTGCAATCATGGTGTAGTAGCCAAATCGCTCGCCGGTGTTGGCCAGCGCAAGTGCCCACAGTCCCTTAGGTTGATTTTCAAACATAACTCTTTGGGTTTAATAGATGATAATTTCCCACAAAGTTACTATTTTTTCTCACACTTCCCAATTTTTATGCCCACCACTGTGGCCCAAGAACCCCAGTAACACACATTTCCCAGCCAGCCACTGAACGCCCAAGCAATTTGTCGACAGGGGGGGGATAACTGCGGCGGTGGGGTGACAAAAAGAAGTCGCAAGGCCCGGGGTGGGTCCTGCGACTTCTGAAATATATGGGGAGTTATGATATACTAGCGCTTCAACGCATCATCTTGGAGCTTGAGGTGGAGCCGTCGCTGTAGCGGGTCACCACGATGTTGACGCCATTAAACGGGGTCGCGCTCTGCATGCCTGCCACGTTGTAGTAGGTCACGCCCGTCACCGTCTTGGCAGCCATCTGGGTCTCGTCGATGCCGGTTACCACATCTTTGGCCTCAAACACGATTTCCAGCGGATACAAGGTGAAGGTTGTGGTGGTCGTGCTCTTGGTGTCCTGGTCGATGGTAACTCGACGGGGAGCGCCGGCTTCGCTGCCATCGTCAACCACGGGAACCGTGGTGGTGGAGTAGCGCTTCCCTACACCTGCACGCAACAATTTAGCACAGTTGCAACGCCAGTATTGTTGAAAAACAGTCTACATCGCATGGCCTGCGCGCGAGGACGGCCACACGGCCGCACACTGCTGTGTGTACTGTTGTCGCCGCCGCCCGCAATCGCAGTTTGGCAATCAGTGTGCCATGCCGATATGCGTGCGTGTTAGTCCCGTTAGGGGCGGCACATTATAGGCAGGCGGCGGAGCACTACAAGGTGCGGAACCTCTGCGCAAGGTGTGACTATAATAAAAAAGGAGAGGGTAGCTCGGCTTGAGTCCCCTCTCCCTGTTTTTTTCTATCAATTGCTGGCCCATTGGGGCCTCGCGGCGCGGCGAATTATTCGCCCGTTACACGCTCGAGCCACTTCACCATGCCCAGCATCACGCTCATCGATGCGAGGCACACGAGCAGGAACACGCCCCAGCACTCCCACAGTGGCAGGTTCTTATACATGAGCGGGCCTATCCACAGCAGCAGGTTGCCCACTGCGGTTGCGCCCAGCCACAGGCCTTGGCACAAGCCTTGCATGCTCTTGGGGGCTACCTTCGACACGAAGGAGAGGCCCAGCGGCGAGATGAAGAGCTCGGCCACGGTGAGGAAGAAGTATACCACAATCATCACCCAGGCGCCTGCCTTCATGGCGTTTTGCTGGTCGATTGGCAGCAGCTTGAAGTCGTTGGCCGAGGGATAGCCGTTGCTGTAGGAGAATATCGAGAGGAAGAGATAGGCCAGGCCGGCCACAAACATGCCGATGGCAATCTTGCGCGGGGTGGATATCTCTTTGCCTTTCTTCTTGAGGAAGCCGAAGAAGAACATGATCACGGGCGTGAGCACAATCACAAAGAAGGGGTTCACGGCCTGCCATATCTCGGGAGCCACAGTGCTGGTGTTGACAAAGTCGCGGGCGAAGAACGAGAGCGACTCGCCATTCTGGTGGAACGAGAGCCAGAAGAAAATGACCACGCCCAGCACAGCAAAGAGTGCATACATGCGTTGCTTGATTTCCTTGGCCATAGCCTGCTTCTCCTCGGGAGTGTAGTTCTGGGCCTTGGTCTCCTGCTTCTTGCCGGGAGTGGGATAGTGCTTGCGGGTGAGCACAAAGATGGTGAGCGAGATGAGCATGGCCACCACGCTGGCGATAAACGAGTAGTGGATGCCCTCGTTAAACACTTGCAGGTAGCTGGTGCAGGCGCTGGCCATGTCTTGCACATTGCCGCCCACCTGGGTCATGAGGTGGGTGAGGTTGGGGAGCTGGTCGCCAATGGTGCCGTCGAGGAACTTGTGGCACAGCTCAGGCAGGGTGGCGTTGTAGGCCAGGTTGTGCACGCTCAGCCACCAGCTGCGCAGCGTGGGGGCGATGAAGGGCGCTACCAGGCCGCCAATGTTGATAAACACATAGAAGATTTGGAAGCCGGTGTCGCGCAGGCCGCTCACCTTCTTGAGCTCCTCGGGACCACGCTTGGCGGCGTCGGCCTCGAGGTTGTCGTACATCTGGCCCACGATGGCCTGTAGGTTGCCCTTGAAGAGGCCGTTGCCAAAGGCGATGACGAACAGCGCCACGCAGGTGAACGCCAGCAGACCGGCCGAGTTGCTGGCGGTGGCCATGATGGGAATCGAGAGCAATATGTAGCCCACCGACATCACCACAAGGCCCGTGCCTATGGTTTTCTTGTACTGCTGGCTGCGGTCGGCGATGATGCCGCCCACCAGGCTCAGCACGTAGATTCCGGCGTAGAAGAATGAATAGATGAGTCCGCTCTTGTCCTCACTCAAGCCAAACTTGGAGCACAAGAAGAGGGTGAGCACGGCATTCATGATGTAGTAGCCAAAGCGCTCGCCCATGTTGCTCAGAGCTGCCCACAGCACGCCTATGGGGTGCTTCTTCACGAGAACCATAATCAGGAACACGAGGATCGCTGCCACGAGTATTCCCAGGATAATTCCTACTGTTGCCATAAAAATTGAAAGGTTTTAAAGTTTAATAATACGTGATATTTTGTTTTTGTATAGGGATTTGATCGCACTCGGGTGCGCCTCTATTGCCGGCCGGCCTCGGCCTCCTTGATTTTGAAGCCCATGGCATAGGTGCGTATTTGCTTCACCATGGCCAGCAAGCCGTTGCTGCGGGTGGGGGAGAGGTGCTGGTGCAAGCCTATCTTGTCGATAAAGTAGAGGTCGGCGTCGAGTATCTCCTGCGGGGTGCGGCCGCTGAGCACGCGCACGAGCATCGAGATGATGCCCTTCACGATGATGGCGTCGCTGTCGGCCTGGAATTGGATTTTGCCGTCCACATAGTCGGCCTGGAGCCACACGCGGCTTTGGCAGCCGTCGATGAGGTTGTCGGGCGTCTTGTAGCGCTCGTCGAGCGGCGGCATGGCGTTGCCCATCTCGATGATGAGGGCATAGCGGTCCATCCAGTCGTCGAGGCCGTCAAACTCCTCTATGATTTCGTCTTGTACTTCGTTGATAGTTGACATAGATATGATACATTAATAATAGTTGCGTGTAAAATTAATGATTTTTTCCGATTTATCCTAACTTGCCGTAAAAAAGTGACCAGTCAACGCTACTTTGCCGCCCGCAGGCGACTGCATAAAAACGGAAACATTAAAAACCTTAAAAATGCGGCATGGTGCTGGCCAGGCGGCGTGGCGAAGCGCGCACCCCCCCCCCTGCAAATGCCACGTTGCAGCAATAAAAGCGCAAGCGAGCGCTGTTGGCAAGGATTCCGCGCTATCGCGCTCCACCGCCTGCCCTATGCTGTTGTTGAATGCCAATTGGCATTTCTCGTGCACTGCTACAATGCAATGAAGCCGGGATAAAAAAGAAGCAGTGCCACCCCCCGAAAGGAGGGCGGCACTGCTCAATATTTTAGGCTCTCGTGCTGTGTTGATTACTGGAACTTCACGAGGTTGTTCTTGATCTTCTTGGAGGTCATGAGCGCGGCGCCGAAGCGGTCGAGACCCATCTGCTGGTTGGAGATGATGCCATATTGCATGAGCCAGCGGCTCTTGAGCTCTTCCTTCTTGAGCTTCATGGCGCTCCGGGTCACCTTGGTCACGGTGAAGGCGTAGATGGCGCTGTTGCCGGCCCACAGGTAGGTTTGGCCTTGCTTGGCGGCTGCCACGCGGCCTATGAAGCCACCGTCGCCCTCTTGGCCGTCGCTCGTCAAGCCGTTGGTGTTGATCTTCATCACCTGGTCGTTGCCGAAGGTCACGCTGGTGGTGTCGGGAGCAGTGCCGAAGAGCTTGGCATAGCCTGCAACGTTGCTGGCCTTGCCCTTGTATTGTGCCTCAAGTGCCTTGGCAATCTTGATGCTGCGTGCCTTGTTGGTGCAGAATGCAGTCACCTCGGGGTTGCTCAGTGGCAGATAGTCGCCCTCATACACGTCGTCGAGTGCAACGGCGATGAGGTAGTCGTTGTTGTCGGTGAAGATGTTCGACACTTGGCCCTTCTTGCCCTCGGTGAGAGCCCACTTGATGGCCTTGCGCGAGTTGGAGATGCCAGGCATGCCAAATTGCGGGTTGCCGCCCAGTTGGGCTGTGGATGAGCTCACATAGGCCTCTTGAGCCTGATAGCCAAACTTGGCAGCGTTCTTCTCGAGCGAGGCAGCGGTCTTATTCTTGTTGAGGAAGGCCTGCAACTTATCTTGCGTGCTGGTGCTGGTGGTAGAGCTCGGCACCACGTCGTAGTCGGTAGTAGCCAGCGAGTAGAAGGTCTTCTTGGTAGCACTGTTCACCTTCATGAACACTGCGCCTTGCTTGGGATCGCTCTGCACCAGGAAGTATTTGCCTGGGGCAGCGGTCTCAATTTGCTTCTTGACGGTGTCGGAGAGTTGCAGTTGTGGGTTTTGCACTTGGATGGTTTGCTCTTCACCCATTTCCACACCTTGCATCTTGCTCACGTCTTGGCCAGCGTTGAGTGCAGCGAGCACCTTGTTTTGCTTGGCCTTGTCGCCTTGCACAGCCACCATCACCACCTTGGCAGAGTCGGTGAGCTCGGCCACGTCGGTAATCTTGAAGAATGCGTGACTGTTGTTCTTTTCAACGAAGTGGGTAGCACCCTTGGAGCCGCCTTTCACAAAGCTGGTGAAAGCGGAGTCGCCCATCTGCTGTGCAAATTGCTTGGCCTGGTCGAGAGTGACCTTGGAGTTTTGCACGTTGCTGAATTCGCTGATGTTCTTGATCGAGTCAACACCGTTGGCGCCTGCCCACACGGCCTTGGCCTTGTCGATCACCTTCTGTGCGGCAGCCAGGTCGGTCCTGCTGGGTGTGATGTTCACAGCGATGAAGTGGATGTGGGCCTGCTTGTCGTTGATCTTCCACAAGTTCTTGTACTGGTTGTATACGGCCTCAATCTCGCTCTTGGTGGGCTGGTACTTCTTGTCGGTGGCCACAGTCGAGTAGTCCTTCTTGGCGAAGTTCACGGCGTAGGTGTCCTTATTGTCGGCATCCATCACGCTCAAGTCGAGGTCGTTGGGTTGGATGGAGCTGCTCACCAGGTACTGGAGCACCATGTAGCGCAGCTGGTCGGCAGCTTGCTTCTTCATGTCGTTCCACTGGGTTGCCACGAGTTGGAATTTCTCGGGATTGGCTTGTATCATGCGGTCGAGCTGAGCAGGCGACTGTATGTTCTGACCCAGCTGCTGGGCGATGGTCTGCGTCATTTGCTGGCCCAGCTGGCTATTGTTGACCAGGAGCGAGAGTTCCTCGTCGCTCACGTTGATCGAGTTGTCGTCGCACTCCTTGTTGAGGATGGTCTCCATCTCCATTTGCTGGAGCAGCTGCTGTTGCTCAACAGCGGCGTCTTGCCTGTTTTGCTGATTTTGGTTGTTTTGAGTCATTTGCTCGTAGCGCTGGTTGAACTCCTGCACTCCGATCTTTTCGCTGCCCACGCGGGCGGCTGTGGTGTCGTTGAAGAATGACTGCGATGCGCGCACACCCTCCTCCAGAATGAAGGCGAGCAGGCCGGCACCGATTACAATCGTCAGAATCACAGCTCTTTTTCTGATTTTCTCTAATGCTGCCATTATTTAATTAAGTTTTGTTTTATTTTCTTATTTTAATTCTATTTAGCATATTTTGCCAAAGAAACACGCAAAGATAGTAATTTTAGCTTTAACACCAAAATTGCATGCAAATTATTTTATTTTCCGTCGTTTAGCCCCCTCTGTGGCAGTGTGGAACGTGTCGGCCGTCCAGGCGCGTGGCCGCCGCTATTTCTTCTTTTTCTTGCCAGCGGGCTTTTTCTTGCCGGCGGCAGGCTTGCTCGCCTTCTTGCCGTTGAGGTTCAGTATCTTCTCATACTGGCCGGGGGTGGCAAACATGGCGCGCGTCTTGTCTAGTGTCTCGTCGTTCATGAGGGAGTTCTCGGTCTCGCCGCGCTGGTAGTAGTAGCGCTTCACGATCTCGCTGGCCAGCAGGGCAGAGATGGCCTTGCGGTTGTTGTCGAGGTCGTGGTTGAGGTTGTGCTTGAGCAACTTCTCGAGGCGGGCAAACTCCAGCTTGGTGGAGTCGTTCATGTAGCCCTCGACCTCGGCGGCCTTCTTGAGCTGCTCGAGGCCTTGCTCGCACACCTTGTCGTAGTTGAAGCGCTTGGGGTCGATGAAGTGCTTGAAGTCGTCGAATATCTCGTCGGTGATCTTGAAGTCGCGCGGGGCGGGGATGGTGGCGTGCTGCGAGGCGTAGCGGGTGGCGTAGTCAAAGGCCCAGTTGTCGCGCACGATGTTGTAGACCAGGCGGTTCACATCGGGGTAATCGACCTTGATGTCGGGGGTGATGCCGCCGCCGTCGCGCACCTCGCGCCCGTGGGCGGTGTGAAACACGGTGGTGAGGCTGTCGGGTATGCGCTCTGCCTCGCCGTCGGCATTGCGGTGGGAGTAGTCAATCTCCTGGATGAGGCGGCCGCTGGGTATGTAGTACTTGGCCACGGTGACCTTGAGCATGCCGTCGAAGGGCAGCTGGCGCGTCTGCTGCACCAGTCCCTTGCCAAATGAGCGCGCGCCCACAATCACGGCGCGGTCCAGGTCCTGCAGGGCTCCGGCGGTGATCTCGCTGGCGCTGGCCGAGCCGCCGTCGACCATCACGGCCAGCGGCATGGTGGGAGCGATGGGCTCCTCGGTGGTCTTGTAGCTCTTGAAGTTCTGTATCGTGCGGCCCTTGGTTTGCAGCACCTCGGTGCCTTTGGGCACAAAGAAGCCTATGATTTTCACGGCCTCGTCGACCAGGCCGCCGCCGTTGCCGCGCAGGTCGAGCACGAGATTTTTCACTGCGGGGTTTTTCTTGAAGTCCTCGATGGCGGCTTTCACCTCCTCGGCCGAGTGCTCATTGTAGGTGGTGAGGGCGATGTAGCCTGTGCTGTCGCCCACCACGCCGTAGTAGGGCACCGGGTCGACCTTGATCTTCTCGCGGGTGATGGTGAAGGTCTTCACGCTGTCGCTGTCGTAGGGGCGCACCACGGTGAGCTTGAGCTGGGTGTTGGCTTGCCCTCTCAGGCGCTTGCTCACCTGGTCGTTGCTCCACTTGGTGGCGGTGTCGCCGTCGATGGTCAGGATGCGGTCGCCGGCCTTGAGGCCTGCCTTCACGGCAGGGCTGTTCTCGTAGGGCTCGCTGATGCACACGCCTGTGCTGTCGCTGCGGCTCATGATGGTCGAACCTATGCCGCCATACTCGCCGGTAGAGATGACCATGAAGTCCTCCTGGTCCTCGGCAGGGATATACTCGGTGTAGGGGTCGATGTTGTCGAGCATGCTGTTGATGGCGGTGTTGATTGTCGACTTGGCGTCGAGCGTGTCGACGTAGAATGTGTTCAACTCCTTATATACCGAGTTGAATATATCGAGGTTGCGTATCACCGCAGCGTCGTCGTTGTCTTTCTTTTGCTGGCCCAGGGTGGCCGCGGGGGCTATCAAGCCGGCTGCCAGAGCCACAAGTGCCAGGTTTCTTAGTGTCTTTCCCATTGCTTATCTCAATTTGACCGCTAAAGTACGATTTATAACTGAGATTTTGGCCCTATCATGATTAAAAAATGCCTTAATGGGATGAAAAAACAAACATTTTTGCAAAAAGTGTTGCAGTATTCAAAATTTTGGCCTACATTTGCACCGCAATTCACCAAGCGGGTCGATACCCGTGTGTTTTTGCATCTGCTTCAATAGCTCAGTTGGTTAGAGCACCTGACTGTTAATCAGGGGGTCGTTGG
>OMUK01000115.1 GCA_900314215.1 uncultured Prevotellaceae bacterium | reverse complement strand
ATTCTCGCTGAAAATATATCAAATTTCGCCGAAAAGTTTATAACGAACAAAATTTTTGCGTAAATTTACACATTAAAAATAACTGTGGCTTCAAATCACACAATCAAAACTTGCAACTTCCTGTCTACGTGCAATGTAGTTGGAATCTAATAACAAAAATGGCAAAAAAAACAAAAACGAAGAAAAAAGGAGAAGAGACTTTAAGCCTCGACAATATATTGTTTAAATGCAGAGATATCTTGCGTGGTGCAAAAAATGCAGGGTCTTTCTTCGAGAAGCGTGACATGATGCTCACACTGGTGTTTCTGCGTTTTGTGGGCGAGAAATACGAGGACGGAGTGGAGCGCCTGCGCTCCTACCTCATCGCACAGGGAATAGACCCTGACGATGAGAAAATGCGCTCCTGCTTCTTCGACGATCCATCATTTGCCGACGGCACATTCAACCTTCCCTTAGAAGCACGATGGTCAACGATAATCAACACGCCTGCTCCACAGCTCAACGTGGCACTCGACGATGCGCTCAAGAGCATCGACGACACCACCCCACAGTTGAGAGGATGCTTTGTTGAGGGCACGTTCACACAGCGCGCCCTTGCTCCTAACGATATCAAACGCATAGTTGACGAGATAAACAAAATCAGCCACAAAGCTTTCGGTGAGGAAAAAGACCTCATAGGCCGTGTGTATGAGTATTTCCTCAAGGAGTTTGCCGTCAACGCCACCAAGGAGGAGGGTGAGTTCTACACGCCACACGACGTGGTGCGCCTCATTGCAACGGTGATTGAACCATTCGATGGCACACTCTACGATCCCTGCTGCGGCTCGGGCGGCATGTTTATTCAGAGTGCCGAACTGGTAGAGGCAAAGCGGGGCGACATAAGCCGCATCAATGTGTATGGTCAAGAGAAAGAGGCTGCCACCTACCGCCTGGCCAAGATGAACTTGGCTCTGAGGGGCATCAGCAACAATTTAGGTCCCGAGAGTGACTCCACTTTTACCAACGACCTGCACCGTGGCATCTACTTCGACTACATCATGGCCAACCCGCCATTCAACCTCAAGGGCTGGTGGAACGAAAATCTGCGCACCGACCCGCGCTGGACCGACTATGGGATTCCACCTGAAAGCAATGCCAACTATGCGTGGATATTGCACATTCTTTCTCACTTGAAGCCACTCTCGGGCGTTGCGGGATTTCTGCTTGCCAACGGCGCGCTGGGCGACGGCGATGCTCACGACATCAGGAAGCGGCTCATCGAGAACGACAAGGTGGAAGCCATCATCATCCTGCCCCGTGAGCTTTTCATCACCACCGACATCAGTGTCACCATGTGGATTCTTAACCAAAACAAGCGAGGCGGAAGCTACCATGGTCGACAATTGCGCAATCGCGAGCACGAAATTCTGTTTATGGACCTCAGGCAGTGGACCGACAATCCCGTGAAGGGCGAGCAAAAGAAAAAAGTAATGCTCGATGAAACACAAATAAAGCGCGTGGCCGACGTCTATCATCAATGGCAGAGCGATGGCACCGACGGGCAGCACTATGCCGTACCTGAATTTTACCGCTCGGTGGGCGTTGAGGAGATAGAAGCCAATGATTGGTCACTCGTGCCCAGCAAATATATCGAATTTATCGACCATGACCTTGAGATTGACTATAACAAGGAGATGACGCGCATTCAGCAAGACATGAAAGAGTTGTTGCAACGAGAAAAAGAATCACAACGCATGCTTGAAGAATCTTTTAAAGGTATTGGCTATGGCATTGAAATCGTATAAATTAGGGGAACTGATATCAGTGTATGACGAAAGGAATACGGACAATCTTTATAACTTGTCTCAAGTTAAGGGAATCTCTACGGAGAAATCTTTTATTGATACAAAGGCTAACTTGAATGGCGTCAGTCTTACATCTTACAAAGTCGTAGAAAGCAACACTTTTGTATATGTTCCTGACACTTCAAGAAGAGGTGACAAGATTGCCCTTGCCTTGAATCGAGACGAGAAGCCATTATTGGTGTCCTCAATATATACAACTTTCAAGTGCAAAGATTCGCTAAATCTTCTACCCGAATATTTGTTTATGTTCTTCAACCGTCCAGAATTTGACAGATACGCTCGTTACAATTCTTGGGGCAGTGCTCGAGAAACTTTTTCATGGGAAGATTTTTGTGATACAGAAATCACTCTTCCACCCCTATCGGTTCAGAAGAAATACGTCGACGTGTACCTGGCTATGCAACGCAATCTCGAAGCATATCAAAGCAAGGTCGAGCAACTGAAAACCGTCTGCGATGGATATTTAGACAGACTGAAGAAAACAGTTTCTAAGGTAAGATTAAGTGACATCTTAGATACTGTAGATAAACGCAACACCGATTTAAGATTCACGGAGGTACAGGGTATTAATATAAATAAATCCTTTTTCCCATCAGTGGCAAAAGTTGATAGAAGCAGTATGCGTAACTATAAAATTGTAGAACCAAACCAGTTTGCTTTTAGTGGGATGCAAACAGGAAGAGACAAATGCATCAGAATCGCACTTAACGAAAATCCGGCACCTCTTATTGTTTCTCCAGCTTACACTACTTTAGCAATTACAACCAGCAAAGTTTTAAGTAGATATATCTTGCTTTGGTTTTCAAGAAAAGAAATCGACAGATATGGATGGTTCGCGAGTGATGCAAGTATTCGATCTAATTTAGATTTGGATAGATTTTTGGATATGAAAATTCCTCTTCCATCGACTAAAATACAACAAGAGATAGTAAACATACACAAGTGCTACTTGGAGCGCCAGCGCATCGCCGAGGAGCTGAAGAAACAAATCAATCGTCTTTGCCCTGTGCTCATCAGGGGTTCGCTGCAAGACAACAATTAAAACCACAACTGCTATGAGAAAGAATATGAAAACAGACATAAACGGACGCTTCGTAGAGAGCGACTATGAGAGCACTCTTATTTCACTTTTGGCGAGCGAAGGGTGGCAATACATCCTGGGTGACGAGATTCCCAGAGACAGCCTCAAAGAGGTGGTTTATACCGACGACCTGCTTACCTTCCTGAAAGACGAGTGCCCTGTGCTCGACAACGACGATATCGTCGACATCGCCTCTAGGGTGAGACTCGTGGGCGGGGAGTCGCATTTTGCCACACTGCACAAGATATATGGTTGGATGGTCAACGGCATGCAATTCACCTCGCGCCAGGGCAGGTCAATGATGGTACCGCTCATTGACTTCGATAACCCGGAGCGCAACATTATGCGCGTGGTGAACCAGTTCACGGTGGAATATGTCAACAACGGTGAAGCCAAGACACGCCGCCCCGACGTGTTGCTCTATGTGAATGGCATGCCCGTGTGCATCTTTGAGCTAAAAAATCCAGCCGATGACAACGCTACCATTAAGGATGCATGGGAACAAATCAACATCCGATATTGGCGCGACATACCCACGCTGCTCCACTACTGCCCGCTGGCGTGCATAAGCGATGGCGTGAAAACACGATTGGGCACAGTGAGAGCACCCTATGAGCACTTCTATGCCTGGCGGCGTGTGGAAAACGACGACAAGATATCGACCAAGCCCTACGACGAGCTCGACACCATGGTGCGCGGTGTGTTCAGCCCCCGACGCTTCTTGGAGATATTTCGCGACTACATCTATTTCCAAGACCGCGACTACGACCACGACGAGGTGGAGATAGTGTGCCGCTATCCCCAGTTTTTTGCGGCCCGACTGCTACGCGAGAGCATCTTGCGCGCCGTGCGAGAGCAAAGCGGAAAGGGCGGCACCTATTTCGGAGCCACGGGCTGCGGCAAGACCTACACCATGGCTTTTCTTGCCCGCCAGCTTTCAATGCGTTGCGGCAAAGAGCTGGGCTCGCCCACCATACTGATGATAGTAGACCGCGACGACCTGCAAAAACAGGGTGCAAAACTGTTCTCAAAAAGTACCGAGTATCTCGGACTAGGCGAGGTGACAATTGTGCCCGACCGCAATACCCTGAGGCAAGAATTGCGCGCACGACAAAGCGGCGGCTTCTATATATGCACCATCCAGAAGTTCTGTGACCGTGTCGACGACCCCATCGGGCTGATCAACGAACGCAGCAACATCATATGTTTCAGCGACGAGGCCCACCGCACGCAAATTGAAAGTATGCGCCGCATAAAGTTCAGCAACGACGCCACCAAAAACATGAAAGCCATGTTGTCGCGCCCCTACGCCAAGGTGCTGCGCGAGGCTCTGCCACATGCTACCTATGTGGGCTTCACCGGCACACCCATCGCCGAAACCTACCAAACCTTTGGCCTTGAGATTGACCGCTACACCATGGACCAATCGGTGGCCGACGGCATCACAGTTCCCATCATGTACCACCCTCGTATTGCCAAGGTACTGCTCAATGAGGAAAAAGTGAAGGAGATAGAAGCCTACTATGCCAAGTGCGCCAATGAAGGGTCAACACAGGAAGATGTGGAGCGCAGCAAGAAAGCCATGAGCTCGCTTAAGGTGATACTCGGCGAACCTGGACGCCTCGACCGCCTCGCTATCGACATTCACGACCACTACACGGCAGCGGTGGCCAATGACCCCGAGCGGGTGCAGAAAGCCATGATAGCATGTGCCGACCGAAAGATAGCCTACGACCTGCTCATGAAATTCAAAGAGCACTACCCCGAATGGTTTATAGAGCGAAAAACGCCCGAGAATGAAAATGTTTCGCCCGAGGAGCTGAAGACCCTTAGTAAAATGCCAACTATAGCCATGGTGGCCAGCGTGAGCAAAAACGATCCCAAAGACATGTACAACTACCTAGGCGGCGTGAAAAACGACAAGCGGTGCGATGAACTCGACGCAGCTTTCAAACAACCACACTCCAACTTCCGCCTGGTGATTGTGGTAGACATGTGGATTACAGGATTTGACGTGGAATGCCTCACCTATCTGTACAACGACAAGCCATTGCAGAAGCACGGACTCATACAGACCATAAGCCGTGTTAACCGTAAATACCCAGGCAAGGAATACGGAATGATTGTAGACTACATAGGCATACACGATCAAATGCTGGAGGCCATGAAGATATATGGCGGTGGCAACGGCAACGGCAGCACAGCCCCAACTGATGACGACGTGATTCAGGCCACGCAGTTTTTCCTCGAGCACCTGAGGATAATTCAAGACTTGTTTAAGGAGTATGACCTCACACCATTTTTGAACCCCAGCATCAAGCCCGAAGAGAGATACAAGCTGCTGGCTCACGCTGCCGAGTATGTTTTCTCATCTACTCAAGAACTCAAGATAGAGAGGGAAAACGGCAAGAAGGAAGATAAAGTAAGTTTCAAGACTTATTTTCTCAAAGAAGTGAAGCGAATGAGAAAGGCCTACGAGATATGCCAGCCATCGGGAGAACTTGACGATAGGGATTCGGCCCTGGCGCAATGCTTCATGGCCATCGCCGGCATGGTGTACAAGATGAATGGCACCGATGCCCCCGACACCGACACAATGAACCGCAGAGTTGCAAAGATGGTGGAAGAGGCCTTGCGATACAACAAAATAGAAAATGTGCTGGAGGAAGGCGAACAAATAGATATCTTTGGTCCTGAATTTATAGAGCGGCTCTCTGATGTGAAGATGCCTGCCACTAAGCTTGAAATACTCATCAAAATGTTGCGCAAGCAGATAACTGAGTATGGAAAGACCAATGGAGTGGCATCGCGCAAGTATCAAGAAATGCTAGAACAAACGATAAAGACTTACCACGACCGTCGCAAATTTCTCTCAGAACAGGAAGCTGGTGAAACACAGGAAGAAACTGCCGAAGACATCATCAGCAATGCCACTGCCCAAGCCCTCGAAATTCTTAAATCGATGCAGGCCGACAGAAACAACTTCCGCAAATTGGGTCTGACCTTTGAGGAAAAAGCATTCTACGACATTCTTGTTCACTTGAAAGACAAATATAACTTCGTATACGGTGAGGATAAAAACCAAGATGGCATAGTGGTGAATGCAAAGTGCAAGAGCCTGGCTGCCCAAATACGCAAAATCATTGACACAAAATCATCCTTCGCCGATTGGCTCAACAACCAGCGTGTGCGTGACCAATTGAAACTTGACATAAAGATATGCCTTGTGAAAAACGGTTATCCGCCACAATACACGCCCGAGGTGTTCAGAGAGGTAATGGATCAAGTGGAAAACTTCAAGGAAAACGAACCTGAAAGTGTGACAGCTCCGGCAGAAGAAAATAACAATGATGCCCCAACGATTGCACCCAAAATCTACACGGGGCTTGATGCAATTGCCGATGAGTTTTCTGGAAGCATTGCAGCCGAGGACTATATATGCTACTCATGGGCTCGGTTTGACCACCGCATTTCTGCCTTCTTCGGGGGCAAGACTGTGCTTGTGGGCTGTCCTAAAGACAAAAGGCATCTCGACTGGATAGTGTCGCACAATCTTTACAACGTGAGATTGGGCAGAGCAAAAGGCACGATGAAGGAAAAGGAAGCTCTGTTTGGGCAAACGGCCTATCTGCTGCTCTACGAGCCAGACAAGCCCAATGCGCTGCACGCCTTTACTGTAGATGCCCACCAAGAGATGAGTAAAGATGAGTTGATGGTTGCCGGCTACCCCAACCCTCAGCGCAAGAGCTATATGGTTTTCAACATTCGGCCCGTTGACAAGGATTTAACCCCGCTGGTGACCGAGCACATGGTGGAGCACCTGCTGCAAATGAATGCCGACAAGGCCAAGGGCACGCCAGTGTTTATTGAGCCATAAAGCAAGCGGCCCTCGCTGCACTTTGCTAGCTGGCAGTAAAGAGAATGCCATGGGCAGCTGCATGGGGATTGTCGAGGGAAATGGGGGATTGCCGAGGAAATGTTATGAATTGTAATAAAATTGTGGGATTTTGTTAATAAATATTTGTTAAATTGGGAAATTTGTTTTAGTTTTGCGGTCAGAATGAATGATTGGGCATGTGGCGACACATGCTAGTTGCAATCTCTCTACTTGATGGGCTTGCGGCTGGCTTAGGCCGGAAGCCGAATGTGCGTTATATTATAATTTGTGTTTTTTTTATTCGTATTTGGTATGAAAAAGATCGTTGCGGTATTATTTCTGGCGTTGATGGCAATCCCGCTCATGGCGACCAGCAACCCCGACTACGGCTATCTCACCTTCACCATGAGCGATGGCAATGAGACATCGATGAGCGTGGTGGGCATGAAAATCGTCTACCACGACGGCGACCTCGCCAATGCGTCACCCCCAAATTGTTCGCAACAACGCGCACAAAAACCAACCCCGTTGGTTTTGACATGGCGGCGACATCGGCGTTGCGTCACCCCCAAATTGTTCGCAACAACGCGCACACAAATACAAACCTGTAGGGGCCGATCTTGTGTCGGCCCACATGCGTGGTTCCATCCTTTTAACAATCAGTAAAATAGAATGTAACATCGTCGTGGGCCGGCACTCCGCACTCCCGCTATCGCATGGGCGTCGTTTTTCTGCGGTCACGCGCAAATACATGGGAAAACGCACACGCAAGCGGGAAATAATTTGTACCTTTGCTCCCCGGTTGTAGAGAGCGGGCAGCATGCCTGCTCTACGGCAACTCGAGCAATAGGACAAAGCAATCACTAGCTATGGATAATGCTTTATCAATAGAACAACAAGGCAAAGGGAAAATCAAGATTTTGTTTTTCAAGTGGAAATGCTCCAACCGTGCCGGCACCGAGAGGATACTCTCGGTCATGGCAGGAGCGCTGGCAAAGCATTATGCCGTGACTGTGGTCACTGCCTGGAACCAAGGGCTGCCCGACAGTTTCCCATTTCCCGCCACTGTGACCCGCCACGACCTGGGGATCGACCGCAAGCGATACCACATGAGAGCGCTGGCCAACCGGGAGGCCGTGAGGCGCCTGGCCCGCTACATCGACACCCATCCTCAAGACATTGTGGTCACGCTCGACGGCGCCCTGGCCCAAATCCCGAAATTCAAAGACGCGTCGAAAAAGGTGTTTTGGTATCACTTCTGCCTCAACAGCGAGCGCATCGAAGCCAGGAATCCCGACCTGGGCATATTCAGCAAGATGGCGAGGCGATACAAGTGGCACCGAAAGATAAGGCTGGCCCGGCACTTCGACCGGCTCATCGTCCTCACCAAGAAGGACTGTGAGCTGTGGCAGAAATACTGCAACAATGTGACCTACATTCACAACACGGTCACCTTGAAGCCCCAGCGGCAGGCCCACTACCAGGCCAAGCGAGTGATTGCCGTGGGGCGGCTTGTGTACCAGAAGGGGTTTGACCGCCTCATCGATGCTTGGAAACGGGTTGCCGAGCGATTTCCCGATTGGCAGCTCGACATCTACGGGCAGGGCAAGCTGGCAGGCAAGCTCAACAGCATGATTGCCTCGCAAGGCCTGCAAAATTGCGTGCACCTGCACAACGACACCAGTGAAATCGCCTCGGCACTGGTCGAGCACTCCATCGCCGTGATGAGTTCCAACTACGAGGGCATGCCGCTGGTGCTGCTCGAGGAGGCGGCATGCGGGCTGCCGCTGGTGTCGCTCGACTGCGAGTGCGGCCCCAGCGAAATCGTGGACGACGGCCGCAACGGCTTCCTGGTGGCGCAAGAGGCCGGCGCGCAAGGCATCGCCCAGGCCCTGATGAAGCTCATGGCCGACGACGCATTGCGCCAGGCAATGGGGAAGAACGCGGCGCAATCGGTCGAGCGGTTTTCACAGGAGCGCATCGTGAGCCGATGGAGTGCTGTAATCCACCAAATCATGCACTCTTGAGACAACGACGGCTAAATAATGTCGCTGCAGTAGCGCGCAAGCAAAAAAATATTTGTAACTTTGTCTCAAGCATGAGGAGTAGGCCCCAAGTGCCGCACACGGGTGCATCGCGCCTTGCAGCACGGCAACTTGCAGCCACTCCCGGCACCAGTATTTTTTCTTAAAGATACAGTTATACAATTTATTAGAATTATGGCAAACAAACGTCAATTGAAGAAAGCAATCAAGTATGCTTGCGGTGAAATGGCAGGTCAGTGCATCTATGCCGAGAACACCTTTGAGAACGCCGACATCGACAAGTGGGACAACATCATCATCAACATTGCCCTGCTGCAAGAGGAGGGTGTGAACCGCGTGTCGGTCGACTTCGACAAGACGCCAAGCGACTTTGCTAACAAGAAGGAGTACAACAAGGCCCGCCGCATCTATTTCAAGCAAGTGGAGAAGGCCCTGTCGGAATACATGCACACCCAGGCCGAGAAGGTGGTAGAGGCCATGAACGCCCTCATCCCCAAGGCTGAGAAGAAATAAAGCCAGCGCGGCTTACTGAAGCCAAAAAAATTGCGACCACGTCGCGGCAGGGAGCGGGATGTGTGCAACATCGTGTGCAGCATGCGCCCGCCAGCCAGCTGGTGGCGTGGCAAGGTGGGTGTGCCCACAATTTATATATACATTCAGCAACAACTAAAAGTACACAAATTGAAACTTGCCCGATTCATCATGAAAAAAGCGGGATGGAAGTTCAAAGTCAACATTCCACCCCTGGCCAAGTGCGTGATATGCGTAGCGCCCCACACCAGCAACTGGGACTTCATCATGGGCGAACTAGCGATACGCTCGGTGGGCATGCGGGCTGGTTTCTTGATGAAAAGCACCTGGTTCTTCTTCCCGCTGGGCCTGCTGCTGCGCGGCATGGGCGGCATACCAGTGCACCGCGCCTCGCGAGCCGAAACGCTGCTTGAGCACAAGGGCGTGAACATGGAGCCCATCGAAGCCATCGAGCGCCTGCACGGCGACAACAAGAACCACGTGACGCAGACGGTGATCGACGCCTTCGGCAAGCGCGAGCGTCTTGCCATTGCCGTCACCCCTGAGGGCACCCGCAGCCTCAATCCACACTGGCACAAGGGCGCGCTGGTGATAGCCCAAGAGGCCCAAGTGCCCATCGTGCTGGCCTATTTTGACTACCGCAACAAGGTGGCTTGCCTCGACCAAATCTTTGAGACCACCGGCGACACCGAGGCCGACATGCTGGCCATCAAGCAATACTACAACGACAAGAAGGACTATGCCCGCTATCCCGAGCATTTCACCACCGGATTATCATAAAACCAAGCATTAGTAGAGAGAGATATGTTTTCACGCAATCTTAGAGTAGCCCTCATCGAGGACAACATCGCATGGGGCGACAAAAAAGCCAATATAGAGCAATTGAAGCGCAACCTGCGCAACGTGCCCGAGGGCACCGACCTGGTGGTGCTGCCCGAAATGTTCACCACGGGATTTATCATCGACAATCGCGACACGGCCGCACAGCTGGCCGAGCGCAATATCGACGAGACCATGACCACCATCCACCGCCTGGCCGAGCACTACAACCTGGCCCTGTGCGGCAGCTTCCTGGCACACACCGCCGGTCAGCTCTTCAACCGCGCATTCTTCATCGAGGCCAATGGCGACGAGACCTTCTACGACAAGCGCCACCTCTTCGGCTTCGCCGGCGAGGACAAGGTGTATAAGCAAGGCTACAAGCTGTCGCCCATCGTGCGCTACCGCGGCTTCAACATCAAGATCATCGTGTGCTACGACCTGCGCTTCCCGGTATTCTGCCGCAACGTGCACAACGACTACGACGTGCTGCTGGCGGTGGCCAACTGGCCCAAAGCCCGCGAGAATGCCTGGAAACAACTGCTCACAGCCCGCGCCATCGAGAACGAGGCCTATGTGCTGGGCGTGAACCGCTGCGGCGAGGACCCGCAAGGCATCGCCTACAGCGAGGGCTCAAGCATGATCATCGACTTCAAGGGCAAGCCCATCACCGAGCGCGGCACCAGCCCCATCATTGCCGCCGACCTCTCGCTGCCCGCCCTGGCCCGCTTCCGCGAGAAATTCCCGGCCTGGCGCGACGCCGACGACTTCACCCTCACGGTGTGAGCCGGGCTCATTGCACAACTACATCATGCTTACCTACGCATCATGACACTCTTTTTCATAGCGATGATACTCATTATCATCGTGCCCGACCTCTATATCTTCATCTCGCTCATCGCGGGGCACACCGCCACGGCCTGGGCCGTAGCATGGTGGCTGCCCACAGTGGTCATCATGAGCCTGCTGCTCTCGATGGCCGGCAAATACAGTCTGAAACGCCTGCGCTTGTTTTTCCTGCTCTTTGCTGGCATCTCGGTGCCCAAATTGGCTTTCGCCCTGTTTTATGGCATAGGGCAGCTGCTGGGTTTCCTCCAGGCTGGCATCATCGCAGGGCTGGTGGGCGTGGCGCTCATCCTGGTGGCAGCGATATATGGCATCACGCTGGGCTGGCGACGGCTCAAAGTTGACCGCCGCGACCTTTACTACGCCGACCTGCCGCAGGCCTACGACGGACTGCGCATCGTGCAATTCAGCGACTTCCACCTGGGCTCCTACCGCGAGGGAGAGCCCTTTGTGACCCATGTGGTCGACACCATACTGGCGCAGCAGCCCCACCTGGTGCTCTTCACCGGCGACCTGGTGAACGTAGACCCGCGCGAGGCATTGCCCTTCACCCAGCAACTCAAGCGCATCAAGGCGCCGCTGGGGGTGTATAGCGTCTCGGGCAACCACGACTACAACGGCAGTTTCCAAGCCATTGTCGACTATGAGCGCAACACCCTGGGCTGGAACATGCTGCTCAACGAGAGCCGGGCAATCGCGCCCCCTGCCGGCGGCACGACCGACACCCCTATTTACCTGGTGGGCGTGGAGAACACGAGCGTGCACACCTTCGTCTCCCGCGGGCGGCTGCACGATGCCATGGCCCATGTGCCTGGGGGCGCCTTCACGATACTCATGACCCACGACCCCAATCACTGGCGGCACGAAGTGCTGCCCACCACCACCGTGCAGCTCACCCTCTCGGGGCACACCCACGCGGGCCAACTCAAGATAGGCAACTGGTCGCCCGTGCAATACAACTACCGCGAGTGGGGCGGCCTCTACAACGACGCGCAGCACGGGCTGGGCGGCGATGGCACGAGGCGTCTGCTGGTGTCGCTCGGGCTGGGCGGCACCAACCGCTTCAGGCTGGGTGCCACGCCCGAGATCAATCTCATCACCCTGCATCGCAAGAGTTAGGGCAAAAAGGCTTATCTTAGCAACAACAAAACACTAGCAGCAATGAAACAATTACTCACCATCGTCGTCGCCCTTGTGGCCGCCACCATGGCATGGGCAGGCGGCAAGGAGCATCAAGAATACATTCAAGTCGACTGGTACCCCCTCTTTACCGACAGCGTGGGCTGGAACATCTACACCGGCGGCGTGGGACTGGGCTGGGTCGACGCCACGGGCGGCGACGTGCACAACAAGATGGGCAGCTCGCTCGAGGTGCAGTGGCTCAATGTGATAGGCGCCAAGTACAACACTGGCCATGGCCAGCGCATATCGATGGGCGTGGGCATCGACTGGAAAAACTATAAGCTCAAGACCAGTGAGCGCTTCATGCAGCCCGAGGGCAGCGAGGGCGTGGCCATAGGCAGCTATCCCGACGGAGCCACCAGCCGCAGCTCACGGCTGCGCACCTTCTCGCTCACCATGCCCGTCATCTTCAGGCAGCGGGTGGGCAGCCGGCTCGACGTGGTGGCCGGCGTGGTGCCCTGCCTGAACGTGCACGCCAGCCTGGCCACAAAATACAAGACCGCTAGCGGCGATGAAGTGAAAGAAAACGTGAGCAAGCACTTGCACCAGGCACCCGTCACGGTCGACCTCATGGCCGCCCTCTCCTATCGCCACGTGGGCATCTACCTCAAGTTCAGCCCGTGCCGGGTGATCAAGAAAGACTGGGGTCCCAAGCTCACCTCGCTGCAAGCCGGCATCATCCTGGGGCTGTAGCGCCCCCACAGCACAAGGCAAAGGATGAAACTTATATTTGCAAGTTTTTGGCATTTGCAGTAACTTCGCACCATAATTCAGAAAACATTTCACACACTATAATGAAGAAGAACTTATCAATACTACTGACCCTGGCACTCATCGCAGTGCTCAGCGCCTGCAACGGAGGCCATCAGTTTAAGATTAAAGGCAATGTGGCCGGCGCCACCGACACCACCCAGCTCTTGCTCGAGACCTCGAGCAACGGCGACTGGTACGTGGTCGACTCGGCCCGCATGGGCAACAACGGCGACTTCAAGTTTGCCGAGGAGACCCCCGAGTACCCCAACATCTACCGCCTGCGTTGCGGCGAGAAATCAATCTATTTCCCCGTCGACAGCACCGAGACCCTCACCATCAAGACCACGTTGAAGACCTTCGACACCCAGTACACCATCACCGGCAGCACCGATGCCGAGAGCGTGGCCAAGATCGACAAGCAAGCCATGCAATATGCCGGCGGCAAGACCAGCCAAGCCACCCTCGATGCCTGGAAAAAGAAACTTGCCACCGATGTGATACTCAAGGACCCAGCCAGCATGGTATCGTACTATGTGATCAATAAGTACCTCGACGACAAGCCCCTCTTCGACCCGCTCAACGACTTCGACATGAAGATCATAGGTGCAGTGGCCAATGCCTTCAACAGCTATCGCAAGGGCGACCCGCGCACGCAATACCTGGTGCAGATGACCCTCGACGGCCAGCGTCGCCGCCGCGAGGCCAAGGGCTACACCGCCAGCGCCACCATGCAAGCCGACCAGATCAACCTTATCGACATCAAGCTGCAAGATGCCAATGGCAAGATACACAGCCTGGCCCAGGAAGCCGGCAAGGGCAAGGTGACGTTGCTGAACTTCACCATGTACGACCAGCAATTCTCGCCCGCGCTCAACAAGGTGCTCAACGACATGTATAGGCAATACAACGGCAGCCTGCAAATCTTCCAGGTGGGCCTCGACGAGAACGTGAGTGCTTGGCGCCAGGCAGCGCAAAACCTGCCGTGGACGGCCGTGTACGACGCCGACGGCCAGGCATCGCGCAATGCCTCGGCCTATCAGGTGACCCAAATTCCCACCGTGTTTATCATCGACAAGAGCGGTGAAATCGCCGAGCGTGTCGAGGACATGCTTCAACTCAAGAAAGAGGTAGCAAAATACATGTAATAGAGAGAGAGAGAAGAAGAAGCCTGCGTGCGCGTGAGCGTGCCACAACGCGCCGCTCTACAGCAGGCTGTTCCAGAACGATAAGTAACGCTGCGCCACCACTGGCGCGGCGTTATGTTTTTCTACAAAGGCACGGCTCTGGCGGCTGAGCTGCGGCAGACGGTCGCGGTGGGTCACAATCCACTCCAGCTTCTCGTCGATGTCGCCCTCGCGGGTGGGCACAACATTGATGATGGGGTGATTGTCGCGCTCCCCTATCAGGTCGTAGTACTCGGGCTCGGCGCCCGACACAGCCACCATGCCACGCGCCATGGCCAGCAAGGCATTGGTGGCAGGCGTGTAGCTGTAGAGCTGGTCGAGAATCACATGGCTGCGGCTCATGCGCTCCACATATTCGGCATAGGGCAAGCTCTCCACCACCTCCATTTCGCACTCCCGGGGATAGCGGTTGTGCACACGCTTGAGCGCGGCAAGCAGGCGGTCGGTGCCCTTGATCACATTGCGGTCGCGCTGAATGCCTATGAAGAAGCGCACCCGCTCGGGAGTCTCATTGATGAAATGCGGCTCGATGCTGCGCGTGTCGATAGGGATGCCGGCATACACCACCTTGTCGCCCAGCACGGGCTTATAGGCGGCATAGTACTCCCACAGGCAAGCCACGGCGCCATCGATGCCGTGCTTGATGTAGTCGAAGTGCTCGCGCATGTAGGGCTGCTTCCAGTTGGCCTGGTGCTGCCTGATGTATTCGCTCGAGTTCACATAGGGCGATGGCTCGCTGCCCACCATGTAGTCGCTGTAGCGATAGGTGTGGCCATCGTGGCAGGCGGTGTAGTACAGGTAGTCGGTATTCAAGGCCGAGAGCACGATGCGGCGATTGTGGCGCTTGAGGTAATCAAAAATGGGGCGCAGTCGCCACGGCTTGAGCTCCAGGAAGATGGGGCCGCACAGCTCCACCACGTCGTAGCCCTGCATCTTGGGCAGGTTGCGCAGCAGCTTGAGCACATAGTTCACAGCCCCCAGCTTGCCCGGGCCGCGGGTGAAGTCGATGTCGCGCTCGGTGCGCATCCAGTGCGAGCCATTAGAGGCCACCACAGCCGTGTGGCCCATGCGCCGCAGCTCTTGAGCCAGACAGTTGTGCATATTGCTTGCATCACCTAGGAAAAGTACTTTCATCAGTTCAAAGATAGAATAAATTTTGCTTATCTTCAAGAAATGGAGTAATTTTGTTCGCAATTATGGTAGAACTATCGATTGTCATACCTGTTTACAACCGCGCGCAAGTGGTGCAACGCACCCTTGCCTCGGTGCTTGCACAGACCTATCGCCCCTTGCAGGTGGTGCTCGTCGACAACTGCAGCACCGACAATACCCTGCAGGTGCTCAACGACTTCAGGGCGCGGCATGCCGCCAGCGACCTCGAGGTGGTGGTGGTGCAAGAAGAGCATCACACGGCAGGCGCCGCCCGCAACCGCGGCTTTGCCGAGGCCACAGGCCGGTGGGTGATGTTTTTTGACAGCGACGACGAGATGGCCCCCACCCTGGCCGAGCAATACATGGCCCGGTGCCCCGGCCACGACATCGTGGCGGTGAAGGCACGCCTGCACAAGGCCGACGGCAGCTACCGCAGTCTGGCATTTGCCACCCGCGACCTGATGGCCAACCAAATCATCCACAGCATCCTCGCCACCCAGCGCTACTGCGTGCGCAGCGAGCTGGCCGCCGAGGCAGGCCTGTGGGACGAGAACCTGCCTGGCTGGAACGATTGGGAGATGGGCGTGCGCCTGCTGCTCAAGCGGCCCCGCATGGCCTTTATCGACCATACACTGGTGACCATCAACGAGAGCGGCGAGCAGTCGATCACCGGCACCAGCTTTGGCTCTAAGCGCGGCCAGTGGGAGCAAGTGATCGACCAGGTGGAGCAAGAGATAGCCAAGAGCGACCTGCGCCAGCGGGAGCGCTACCTGCGCCTGCTCGACTACAAGCGCGTGGTGCTTGCCGCCCACTACAGCCGCGAGGGGCACGACGACTGGGCCCAAGAGCTGTATCAAGCGGCCTACAAGCGCATGAGCCGCCGCTGGCTCGCGCGCATAGCCACCCCCCTGCTCTACCGCCGCATCAAGAGCGGCAAGCGTGGCGCGGGCCAGATAGCGAGAATTGTGATATAACACAAGATTACACACACATATATATATATTTCAAAAGAAGTTTCAGTTTTTTAAAATAGGAATTAAAATGAGAGTAGCAATTGTAGGCGCCAGCGGCGCAGTAGGACAAGAATTCATGAAGGTGCTCGATGAGCAGAATTTCCCCGTCGACGAACTTGTGCTCTTCGGCTCGGAGCGCAGTGCAGGGCGCATATTCACATTCCGCGGCAAGGACTACGTGGTGCAGCTGTTGCGCCACAACGACGACTTCAAGGATATCGACATCGCCTTTGTATCGGCCGGTGCCAACACCGCCCGGGAGTTTGCCCCCACCATCACAAAATATGGTTGCATCATGATTGACAACTCCAGCCAGTTCCGCATGGACGCCGACGTGCCCCTGGTGGTGCCCGAGGTAAACCCCGAGGATGCCCTCAACGCCCCACGCCGCATCATCGCCAACCCCAACTGCACCACCATACTCATGGTGGTGGCCCTGAAGCCCCTCGAGAGGCTCTCGCACATCAAAAACATACAGGTGGCCACCTATCAGGCAGCCAGCGGCGCCGGCCTTGAGGCCATGGACGAGCTGGCCCTGCAGCACGCCGAGATTGCCTTCAACCACGACGAGATCACCGTGCGCCACTTCCAGCACCAGCTAGCCTACAACGTGATACCCCATATCGACGTGTTCCAGCCCAACGGCTACACCCGTGAGGAGGAGAAGATGTATAACGAGACCCGCAAAATCATGCACAGCGACGTGCGCGTGAGCGCCACCTGCGTGCGCGTGCCCGTGATGCGTTCCCACAGCGAGGCAATATGGATTGAGACCGAGCGCCCCATAACCCCCGACGAAGCCCGCCGCGCCTTTATGAGCGCGCCCGGCCTGGTGGTGCTCGACAATCCCTACACCAACCAGTACCCCATGCCCCTCTATGTGAACCACAAGGACCCCGTGTATGTGGGACGCATACGCGAGGACCTGAGCAGCGACAACGGACTCACCTTCTGGATCGTGGGCGACCAAATCAAGAAAGGCGCTGCCCTCAACGCCGTGCAGATAGGCCAATACCTGCTCCAGCAGCACTGCATATAGTGGCCCACACAGCGGCTTGATAGCCACAAAGGGCTGACCCCTGCAACACAGCGGCCAGCCCTCGTTTTTTTTACATGCCCTCAAAACGCGCTAATACAAAACGCACTAATGCAAACCTGCAGGGGCCGATCTTGTGTCGGCCCACCGATACTGTTCCATCCTATTAATAATCAACAAAATAGGATGTGACATTGTTGTGGGCCGGCACAAGACCGACCCCTACAAGCAGGTAAAACAGTCGAGTAAGACAATCACTTGAAGGTGGAGTTGCCTTGGGCGTCGATGTAGCCCCAATGGCCAGCCTTGCGCACGGCGGCCACGCCCTCGTTGAAGACGTAGCTGGCGTTGAGCAGCTCGCCGGTCACACAGGGCTGGGTGTAATCATATTGGCAGGGAATGGCGATCGTGCCGTCGGGGCGGGCAAAGCCAAACTTAGAGCCATCGTCGACCAGGACCAGACCCTGGTGCACGTTGCTGTCGAAAGCGCGGGTTGAGAGCACCCCATTCTTGCCAAGCAAGTGGAATGTGGTGTGGGCCGTGTCGCCCATGGTAGCCTCGTCGCCCACCAGGGCGAAGTCCTCGTTGAAGTCGGCCATAAACCGCTCCATGGCCACCTCGGCTGTGGCGTAGCGCATGGGCACCACCTGCGTCCCGGTGGTGTCGATGAAGCCATACTGGCGCGCGTCGGTGGTGACCGATGCCATGCCGTTGTGAAATTGGCCCGGCTTCAAGCCCTGCTTGAGGGTGAATACCGGCTGGCCCTGCACGTTGATGAAACTGTAGACGTAGGGGAACATATCGTCGGCGTCATCCTCCTTGAAGGCTCCCACCGAGGCCAGGCCCTCGCTATAATCTTGCGCGTCGTCGTAGGTGCAAGGCACCACCTCACGGCCCTGGTGATCGATGTAGCCAAATTTCACGCCATCGTCGTTGGCCTTGGCCACAAGTGCCAAGCCATTGTGGAAGGAGTGGCTCGACCCGCCATTGTCGTCGTATCGCGACACGTCGATCACGCGGTTGCCCTGGGTGTCGATATAGCCCCGATAGGTGTCGCAAGCCACATAGGCCAGGCCCTCGCTGAAGTCGGCCGCATCGTCGTAGATGTAGTCGACCACCAGCCGGCCCGTGGCATCCATATAGCCCCACTTGAGCTGGCGGTCAAAGCTCTGCGTCGCGCCCGACACCTCCCTAGCCACGGCCACCAGGCCACACGAGAAATCGCGCACGTAGCCGTTGTCGCGGTAGAAGCCATAGTCGGCGCGGTCGCTGCACACGTCGTATTTTGCCGGAATCGTGCAGGCAATCACCTCGCGGCCTGCCGTGTCGATATAGCCCCACTTGCCGTCGCGGCACACGGCCGCATAGCCGTTGTGGAAAGTTTGCACAATGTCGTACTTGGCCACGGCGGCCTGAAACTCGGGGGTGATGCTCACCTGCTGAGCCATGCCAGCCATGGCAAGTGCAAAGGCACAAATCAGGAATAAAGATATGCGTTTCATAAGCTATCAAGTAATTTTCATGTTTAGACCAAAGTTACAGCAAAAAGTTAAATGTAAAAACTCCTGAAATGTGAAAAAGCACACATTTCGGGAGTTTTTGTGATAAAAAAGTCGGTAAAAAGGCCACTACTTGATGTGGGTGCCCCGGCTGAGGTCGCCCAGGCTGGCCGCGCTGGTGATAATCACCTCTTTCACGCCATGCTTGAGGGTGGAGAAGGCATTGTCGAGCTTGGGTACCATGCCATCCTTGATGATGCCCATCTCCTTCATGGCCTCATACTGGCTCGCCTTGAGCGAGTGCAGCACGCTGTCGTCGTCGTCGGGGTTGAGCAACACGCCGTTTTTCTCAAAGCAATACACCAGCGTCACGTCGTAGAGCGAGGCAAGCCCCTTGGCCACCTCGGCGGCAATCGTGTCGGCATTGGTGTTGAGCAATTGGCCCTTGCCGTCGTGAGTGAGCGGGGCGATGACGGGCACCACGCCCGACTCCACAATCGTAGAGAGCGCCTTGCCGTCGACGTGCTTCACGTCGCCCACCCAGCCATAGTCGATGCCTTTCACCGGGGGGCGGCGGTCGGCGAGCATGATATTCATGTCGGCGCCGCACAGGCCCACAGCCTTCACGCTGTGGTGTTGCAACTGAGCCACAATGCGCTTGTTGACCAAGCCGCCATACACCATCGTCACCACGTCGATCATCTGGTCGCTGGTGATGCGCCGGCCCTCGACCATCGTGGTCTTGATGCCCATGGCGTCGGCCACACGGGTAGCCATCACGCCGCCGCCGTGCACCATCACCTTGCGGCACTTGAGGGCCGAGAACCCTTTAATCAACCCGTTGAGGGCCTCGGGATTTTCCACGACCTTGCCCCCAACTTTCACAACGATAATTTGTTCCATAACTTCTATTTTCTTTAACGTCGAGCGAGACTGCGGTCTCGCTGGTGTTGAGTGTACTACTTTCTCTACTCTTCTGCTTAATCTTCGTTAAACTGCATCAAGTAGGCCTTGATGAAGCCGTCGATGTCGCCATCCATCACGCCGCCCACATCGCTGGTCTGGTAGCCGGTGCGATGGTCCTTGACGCGGCGGTCGTCGAAGACGTAGCTGCGTATTTGGCTGCCCCACTCTATCTTCTTCTTGGAGTCCTCGACCTTGCGCTGCTCCTCGCGGCGGTGCTCGAGTTCCTTGTTATAGAGAATGGAGCGCAGGTTGCGCAGGGCGTTCTCGCGGTTCTTGGGCTGGTCGCGCGTCTCGGTGTTCTCAACCAGGATTTCCTCTTCCTCGCCGGTGTAGGGGTCCTTGTACTGGTAGCGCACGCGCACGCCGCTCTCCACCTTGTTCACATTCTGGCCGCCAGCGCCGCCGCTACGGAAGGTGTCCCAGCTGATGCGTGCCGGGTCGAGATGAATCTCGATGGTGTCGTCGACAAGCGGGGTCACAAAGACCGAGGCAAACGAGGTCATGCGCTTGCCCTGGGCATTGTAGGGCGAGACGCGCACGAGGCGGTGCACGCCATTCTCGCTCTTGAGATAGCCATAGGCAAAGTCGCCGGTGATGGCGATGGTGACCGACTTGATGCCGGCCTCGTCGCCGTCGACCATGTGCTCAATCGAGGTCTTGTAGCCGTGCTTCTCGCACCAGCGCAGATACATGCGCATGAGCATCGAGGCCCAGTCCTGGCTCTCGGTGCCGCCGGCGCCCGAGTTGATTTTCAAGATGGCATCCATCTTGTCCTCGTCGTGGCGCAGCATGTTGCGCAGCTCAAGCTTCTCGATCTTGTCGAGGGCGTCGGCATAGAGGGCGTCGAGCTCCTGCTCACTTATCACTCCCTCCTTGACAAAGTCGAAGCCGATGGCCACCTCGTCGACAGCCTTCTCCACGTCGGTGCAACTGTCGATCCAGAAGTGCAACAGCTTGATTTTCTTCATCTGCTTCTCGGCAGCCTTTTGGTCTTGCCAGAAGTCGGGCACATGCGTGCGCAATTCCTCTTCTTCTACTTCGATTTTCTTGTTGTCGATGTCAAAGATACCTCCTCAACGCATCCTTGCGTTCTTGTATCTCTTTTAGTTGGTCTGCTGTAATCATTTCGAGCTAAATGATAATGTGGTTGTTGATAAAAAAATATAGAATTGATTATTTCTTCTTCTTGTAATCGACGGCATAGATGGCATCGATGAGCTTGGCATAGCGCTTGAGTATCACGGGGCGGCGTATCTTGAGCGTGTTGGTGAGCTCGCCCGTCTCCATCGAGAACATGCGCGGCATGATCACGAAGCGCTTGATTTGCTCATAGCTGGCCATGTCCTTCTGGTAGCTATTGATGCGCTCCTCCATCATCTTGTGTATGTCGGGGTTGTTGACCAGGTCCTCGGTGCTCTTGTAGGCAATGTGGTTCTTATTGGCATAGTCGCGCAGTTGCTCAAAGGAGGGCACGATGAGTGCCGAGACAAACTTGCGGCCGTTGCCTATCACCGCCACCTGCTCGATAAAGATATCTTGAGCCAGGGCGGTCTCGAGCACCTGGGGAGCAATATACTTGCCATTGCTGGTCTTGTAGAGGTCCTTGATGCGCTCGGTGAGCACGAGCTGGCCCGACTCGGTGAGCTCGCCGCAATCGCCCGTGTGGAACCAGCCGTCGCGGTCGATGGCCTTGGCTGTCTCCTCGGGCTTGTTGTAGTAGCCCTTCATCACGGTGGGGCCCTTGACCAGTATCTCGTTCTGGTCGCCTATCTTCACTTTCAAGCCAGGCAGCGGCGTGCCCACGGTGCCCAGCTCCCAGCCGGGTGTCACATAGAAGCTCACCGAGGCATTGGTCTCGCTCAGGCCGTAGCCTATGACGATATTGATGCCTATGCCATGCAGAAACTCGGTGATGTTGTCGCTCAGCATGGCGCCCGCTGTGGGGAAGAAATGCGGGTTGACCACGCCCACAGCAGCGCGCAAGCGGCTGAACACCTTCTTGTCGAAGTAGCGATACTCGCGCTCAAGCAGCGCAGGCACCTTCTTGCCCAGGCGCACGTAGCGCATGTTGCGCCTGATGCCGCAGGCGATGGCACGCTTGAAAAACATGCGCACCACAGGCTTGGCATGGTCCACATTGTCGTAGATGGCGGTATACACCTTCTCCCAGAATCGTGGCACGCTGCACATGCAGGTGGGCTGTATCTCCTTCACAGCCCGCTGTATCTCTTTAGGATTCAAGTTGATGGCCACACGCACGCCATGGGTGAGGCACACCATGGTCCACCCCAGCTCAAAGACGTGGCTGAAGGGCAGGAAGCTGAGCGAGATGTCGACGTCGGGGTCGAGATCGGTGATGCGCATGCTGTGGGCGAGCATGGCCGCATTGAAGTTGCTATGCGTGAGCATCACGCCCTTGGGCTCGCCAGTGGTACCGCTGGTGTAGATGAGATACATCACATCGCTGGGCAGGCCGGCGGCACGGCGCTCGTCGACGCCCGTCTGCAAGTCGTTGTCGTCGCCCATGGCCATAAATTGCTCGTAGCTCAGGCTCGCCTTGTCGCCCTCCTTGCGCACAACGCGCGGGTCGAGCGTGACGAGATACTTGAGCGACGGGCACTCGTCGAGTAGCTCCAAGCCCACCTCATACTGGCGCTGGTCGCCGGTGAAAAGCACGCTTGCGCCGCTGTCGTCGATGATATACTTGGCCTCGTTCTTGCTGCTGGTGGCATAGATGGGCACCGGGATGGCGCGGTTGTAGAAGGCTGCAAAGTGCGAGATGAGTATCTCGGGGCAATTTTGCGAGAATATGGCAATCTTGCCCTGCACGGCAAGTCCTGTCTTGTAGAGTGCGCGAGCCTCCTGCTCAATCTTGATTTTGAAACTTGCCCATGAGAGCGAAGTCCACTCCTGGGTCATGTAGTCTCGGTATCGCAAAGCCTCACGGTCGTTGTAGCGAGCGGCCTGGCTGGTGATGAGCTCAACAAATTCGTTCATTTGGATATGGCTGAATTTTGTTATACACAATTTGGTGCAAATTTACTCAATTTGCACTTCACCTCACAGCGAGTTAACATAGTTTATAGTTTACCAGCCACGCTGCATGGGCCGGGACAGACGCGAGCGAGGGGAATCGCCGCCCGCGCCATGCGCGTTTGGCTCATTCCCCTCGCTCGATATCACACGGCGCCCCACGATGCGGGTGGGACGTGTTGTATCGGGGTCATTCAGGATTATGCTTCCAGCGAGGCGACGATCGACTTGCCCCAGTCGCGGCATTGCTGCTCGGCCTCACTATCGGGAGCCCACTTCACCTTCAAGGGCTCGGCAATGATGGAGAAGCCAGCCTGCTCGAGCAATTGCTGGATGCGCTTTTCGCCGCCACCGCCCCAGCCAAATGAGCCGAAGGCGGCAGCGCTCTTGTGCTTGAAGCGCATGCCGTGTATCAGTTCCAGAATGCCGGCGATGGCATAGGTGATACCCAGGTTCACCGTGGGCGAGCCCACCAGGATGGCCTTGGAGCGGAACACCTCGAGCAAGATGTCGTTTTTGTCATCTTTCACGGCATTCATGAGCACCACGCGCACGCCGGGGTCTTGCTCTTGCAAGCCACAGGCAATGGCCTCGGCCATGTGGCGCGTTGCCTGCCACATGGTGTCGTAGATGATGGTGACTTGATTCTCCCGATAGTCGCTGTCCCACTGCTGGTAGCACTTGATGATGTCGGCGATATACTTGCGCCAAATCACGCCGTGAGAGGGAGCCACGAGCTTGAGGGGCAGATTCATACCCACAATCTCGTCGACTTTCTTCTTCACCATGTTGTTGTAGAGGTTCAGAATGTTGGCGTAGTACTTCTGTGCCTCGCGCATGATGTCGCTGCGGCACTCCGTGTCGTCGTAGAGGCTCTCGGTGGCATAGTGCTGGCCAAAGACGTCGTTGGAAAAGAGCACCTGCTCCTGGTCGGCATAGGTCACCATGGTGTCGGGCCAGTGGCACATGGGGCACTCCACAAAGTGCAGGGTGTTGTCGCCCACATTCAGGGTGTCGCCCGTTTTCACGTTCACGTAGTTCCAGTCCTGGTGATAGAGGCCGCGCAGTATCATCTCGCCCTTCTTGGTGCAGATGATGGGCGTGCCCGGTATCTCGGCCATCAAGGCGGGCAGTGCGCCGCTGTGGTCGTTCTCGTTGTGGTTCATCACAATGTAGTCGATGTCGTTGAGGTCGATCTCCTGCTTGAGATGAGCCACAAACTCATGGTCGTAGGGCGACCACACCGTGTCGATGAGCACATTTTTCTTGTCGCGCAGCAAGTAGGCGTTGTAGCTTGAGCCGTGATGGGTGGAGAGCTCATCGCCGTGGAAGTGCTTCAGCTCCCAGTCAATCTTGCCCACCCAGGTGATTTTGTCGGTAATCTTCTTTCCCATAGCTCTTAGTCCTCTACTGGTGAGAAATCATCTTTACCCACGCCGCACACTGGGCACACCCAGTCGTCGGGCAGGTCCTCAAAGGCCGTTCCGGGCTCTATGCCATTGTCGGGGTCGCCCACTGCGGGGTCATAGACCCAACCACACACGTTGCATTCGTATTTTTTCATTATAGTAGTGCTATTAAATATTAAACAATATAGATTTCAACAATTCAATTGCAAATATACACTTTTTGGCTCACAGCCGCAACACGGCGAGGGCCTAAAGTTGCTGCATGAGCTTGCGGCACATGGCCTCGTGCTTGTGGTGCATGTAGCGCTTGAGCAAGCCCATCACCACGATTTCAAACACGAAGTAGAGCCACGGCAGGTCGAGCAGGGCCAGGGTGTAGAGCGCGGCTGCGCGGGTGTTGAAGGTGAGAATATTGGTCCACTTCATGAGCGGCAGCGACTGGGCGCGGAACTGGGCGCGGAAGTCCTGCGGCAACTTGTCGATGGAGCCATATTTCTCGGTAATCTTCTGCTTCAGGGCTTGGAAGGCAGGCGTCTGCCGCTCCTGCTTGCGGGTGTAGCCCACATAGGTCTTGAGGAAAGCTTTCCATATGAAGTTGCCCTTCCACGGCGTGGAGTCGTAGATGGCCTGCTGCTGGGCCGAGTTGTCGAGCTCGCTGCCCTGCTTGCCATTGATGATGAAGAGGTGTATCTGGCGGTAGTAGTCGGCCAGGCCGCACTGCCCGGCGTGGCAGCCGAAGCCCGAGTAGAGCGCGATGCCAAAGAGCACCAGGGCGGCAATCAAGGCATTGGTGGGCGTGTCGGGGATGCCCAGCCAGGCAAACTCGTGGGAGTGGTGCATATAGAGGCGGTAGCAGATGGCGCAGTAGATGGGGATAAACCACACGTCGCTCGAGGCGCCGTCGAGGATGCGGCCCAGGCGGGTCTTCTTGCCCGTCATGCGCGCCAGCTGGCCGTCGCAGCTGTCGTAGAAATTGGCCCACATGAGCAGCAGGATGGCAATCACATTCATCCACAAGCCGTGCCACCCGCCGTACCAATAGGAAGGCTGGGCGAAGAACAGGGCCGAGCCGGCGCCTATGATCATCGAGACCACGGTCACCACATTGGGATGCACACCCAGGCGCTGGAAAAACTTGGCCCACAAGTAGCCGATGGGGCGGTTAAACACGATGTCGAACCACTCCTCGGTATCGGCCGATTTAAATGTAGCTTTTAATTCTTCTTTCATAATGCTGCAATAGTGTATTTATTGAGCGCGGCGGGCAAGGCTCACTTTTCCTCATCGCTGTCGCGCGGAATGCCCAGGTACTTTTCCTGCCACTCCTGGTAGTAGTCGGGGCGGTCGACCATGAGCTGGCCCTGGGGGTCGATAAAGAGCTGCACGGTCGTGCCCTCGGCACACAGCAGGTTGTCGCTCTCGCGATACACCTGGTACTTGTAGTCGAGGCGGGCGCCAGGGTGGTAGACGTAGGTGGTGTGTATCACCGCCACGTCGTTGATCTCGAGCGGGCCATAGTAGCGCACGTGCAGGTCGTAGACGGGGGCATACATGCCCGAGGCCGAGATGTCGGCATAGCCCACACCGGGATAGTGGCGGCCAAACGACTCGCGGCCGTCCTCAAAGTAGGTCACATAGGAGCCATGCCAGGCACGGCGCATCGAATCGATCTCGCTGAATTTCACCATCACGCGACACACGTCCTCAAGCGTCTTCATCTTCCTTGCCATGACCAGTTGCTTTATTTCACAAAGACTGCGTCGCTCACTGCCTTGTTATACTCGCGGCTGCTGAAGGTGTAGAGTGTGTAGTTCTTGCCCTTGCCGTTCATCTTGAGGCTTTGCAGCTGCTTGCCCGAGAGGGCGACGACAAACGAGGAGAACATCTGCTTCTTCTTGCCAGTGGGCACGATAGTGATGGTGCTGCCGCTCACCGTCACGCCAGGCAGCGACTCGAGCGAGCCAATGTGGCCGCCAGTGATCACGGTGTTGAGCACCGTTTGCAACGTCTTGAAATAGGCAGCGGTCTCGCCCTTGGCCACGCTCTTGTGCTTGCCGCGCACCATGGTATAGGTGTTGCCATTCATGATCATGGCGCTCTTGCCGCCATTCACGCTCAGGCAGAACTTGCCCGGCCTCTTGAAGTAGAGGTAACCCTTGTCTTTCTCACTCTTGGCAACGGCAGCCTTGTGGGTCGTCATCACCACGCCAGCAGTCATTGTATTTACCTCGGCATAGCCAGTTGCAGCCATCATGACAGCTACAAGGCAGAAAATCAATAATTTCTTCATCTTTTTAATATCTTGTGTTTAAAATCTTCCATATTTTGTTTTTTCCAATCACCGCGGCGCAGGTGTAGAGGGCCGACATCGTGACGCCCTGCACGCCTGGCAGCATGAGGCTCTGCCCGGTGAGCAGCAAATTCTGTACCGGAGTGTGGGGCGACATGAACGACATGAGCGGGTTGTGATAATCCTTGCGCATGCCGAAGGCGGTGCCTTGCGGCGCGTCGAGATAGTCGTGATAGGTGAGCGGAGTGCTTGTGTAGCACTGGTCGACCATGGCGTCGAGGCCGGGGATGAAGCGGCTGGCAAGCTCGATGCACTGCTGGGCCTTGCGCTGCTTCATCTCGTGATAGGCGGCACTGCGCTTGTGCGAGACGGGGCGGGCACTGGCCGCAGCATCGCCGTCGAGCTCATATTGCGCGCACTCGCTCCACAGCATGGGCGTGAGCAGGTCGATTTGCTCGGCACAAGTGCCGCCATGCTCGGGCACGCGGCAACTCACCATCACGCCGCCCACCTGCTCGCTGTTGCGCTCATAGAAGGTCCACACATTGGGCTCGCGATAGATGTACTGGTTGTAGTTGAAATAGGGCAACTTGCCTGGCTTGAGGCGCAGCGAGGCGGTGAACATGCCAAAGGTGTTGACACTCGACTCGAGCCGACGGCGATAGATGCGCTTGATGCGCTGGCTGTCGCGCACCAGGGCGCACGTGGCGGCCGGGTGAATGTCGCTGACGAAGCAGTCGGCCTCGTAGGTCTCGCCCGTGGCACACACGGCCCGGGTGACCTGGCCGTCCTCCTCCACAAGCTGCGTCACGCCAGCGCCACACAGCACGTCGCCGCCAGCCTGCTTGATGCGGGCTATGAGGGTGTCGACCAGCTGCTGGCCGTCGCCCTTGAGGCGCCAGCTGCTCTCGATGAAGCCGCTGTTGCAATGCAGGAAGTTGAATAGCGGCATGGTGTCGCAGTTGAGCTCCATCTTCATGGCGGCGCCGCTGAGCACATTGATGAGCAGCTCGTCGCTGAAGTTGCTGGTGAGATATTGATAGGCGCTCTTGTCGAAGAGGCCCGTGTCGAAGGGCGAAATGCTGCCGGCAGGGTTGAGCGCGTCAAATTGCATTGCCTCTGACTGGCGCAACAGCTTGGCATAACTCACCAGCGTGCCGCGCTCGGCGGGGAACTCGCGCGCCAGCGTGTCGACAAAATTGTCGTAGCCCTGGGCAAACGCGAAGTCGCGCTCCCCTATCCTGATGTGGTCGAAGCAGTCATCGAGCCGCTGCCAGGGCAGGTCGAGCAAGCCGAGGAAGCCGAACACGTTGTGCAGCGACTGCCCCTCGTCGAGAGCACCCACATAGTGGAAGCCCGTGTCGTAGCCCAAGCCACGGCGGCGATAGCTCTGCATGCAGCCGCCTGGCTGCAAGGCGCGCTCGAGCACGAGCACCCGCTTGCCTGCGGCCGCCAGAATGCAAGCGCACTCCAAGCCGCCCAGACCGCTGCCTATGACAATGACGTCGCGTTTCATCTCTCTCGTCGCTTTCTCTTATTTCTTCTTGTTACGATTCATCCACCTGAAAATGGCAGGCTGCATCACATAGGATATCACTACAGCCGAAACCAGGCCCACCAGTGTGCAGAAGCCCACCGACTTGATGGCCGGGTGCTGGGCAAAGAGCATGGAGCCCACGGTCACAATCAAGATGACCGCGCTGTAGAAGATGGCCGCCTTGTGGTAGCTGAGCAGCTTGGAATTGGTGTCGCTGCCTATGAGGCCCGTCATCACAAAGATGCTGTAGTCGACGCCTATACCAAATATAAAGGTGGAAATGATGATATTGATGAGATTGAACTTGTAGCCAAATATCACCATGGCGCCCAGCGTGATGAGCCAGCTCAAGATGATAGGCATGAAGCCCAGGAGTGTGTACTTGATGTTGAACTTGAAGCTCACCAGGAGCACAAGCAGCACAAAGGCCATCGACACCCACTGCAGCACATTGAAGTCGCTGTTGAGCTTGTTGAGAGCGTCGGTCGTGTAGTAGTAGGTATCGAGCACCATCTGGTGGGGCTTGTCGGCCACAGCCTTGCATATCTTCATGTAGTCGCTCTGGGCACTGCGCACCGAGTCGTTGCTGCACCGCACCGAGGTGAAGCACAGGTAGTCGCCGTTGTAGGTTTTCTCCATGAGGGTCGACAGGTAGCCCTCGGGGATGAGGCCGGCATTGTAGAGCGGGTCGGGCTCGAAGTCGCCATTGCACAGGTCGAAGAAGGAGTCAAAGCCATCGGCCTCCAGGCCAGCCTGGGGCGCGGTGGCAGCGATGAGGCTGCGTGCCCGCGACTGGCGCTCGGGCGTCCAGTAGCGCTTCCAGGCATCGATGCGCTCCTGCTGTTGCTTGAGGGGCACAAAGATGAGACTCGTGTGGGTATAGCTCTTGACCAAGCCTGCACGCTGCAGCGAGTCGAGCTGCCGCGACATGGCCGAGAAATTGGAGATAGCCTCTTCCATGGTCTTGCCCGAGGTGGCAAAATACTTGCTCTTGTCGCCCACATAGGTCTTCTCGCGCAGCAAGTTCTCGCTATAGGTCACACTCGGGGCCTTGTAGCCCAAGTCGTGCATGTCGGCGTCGAATTGCGTGCCGCGCACTGCCCAAGCCACGATGCACACCACGGCCACCAGGCATATCGCCCCGATGAGCCACTTGTTGCGGTCGAAAGGATAGGAATTGATGCGGTCGACCAGGGCGAACATCTTCTTGTTGACCTTGTTCTTCTCAGGATTGAGAAACTGCGGCAAGAAGACGAGGCTGAAGAATGTGGTGCCCACGATAGCGAAGGTGGCAAAGAGGCCGAAGTCCTTCAGCAAGTCGGTGTCGATAAATATCAAGCCCAGGAAGGAGCCTATGGTGGTGAGGCAGCCCAGGCACACGGGCTTCACCTCGTCGCGCAACACCTGCACGGGGTCGCTCACAAACTTGTAGTGCGTCATCACGTGCAGCACGTAGCTCATGGCCACACCCAGCACCACCGCGCCTATGCCCAAGGCGAGCAGCGAGAACTGGCCGCGCAGGAAATACATGCACGCCAGGCCCAGCAGAGTGCCGAAAGCTACTGGCAAGATGAGCAGCGGGACGGTGTTGTAGTTGCGGAAACAGATGGCGATGAGCACCAGCACGAGTATGAGCGAGCCTATGATGGTGCCCAGCAGGTCGTGCTTGATGGTAGTTGAGTTGTAGTAGCCGCTGGCAGGCGTGCCATGATACACAATTTTCACGCCGGGGTGCGACTTGGCAAACTTGCTGATTTCCTGGTTGAGCATCTCAAAGAGCGCCGAGCCCTGCCCTGTGTTGGTGGCCGAGAACTTGGGCGTGATGAAGGCCACACACACTGTGGAGTCGGGCACAAAGAAGTGGCCGCCTATGGTCTTGTAGCCGCCCGTGGCGCCCGTGAAGAAAGAGGCATATTGATTCTTGACAACGTTGCGCAGGCCCAGGGGATCCATCGCGAGCTGGTCGTAGAACATGTCGCCGGCGTCGCTGTTGAGGTCGCGGTAGTTGGCCTGCATCTGGCGGGTCATGTGCTGCTGGGTGAGCAAGGTGTCGATGCTGCGATAGGCGCTGGTGTCGATATAGGCCGGCAAGTGCTCGGTCATGTAGTCGAGCGCGTCGGTCAGCTCGTCCTCAGGTATCTGGTAGAAGACGTCGCCCACCACTTGCTTACCCTTGCCGCGGCGCGCGTCGGCCTTGCTGAGCTGGTCGACAAAAGCATCGCACACGGCGATGATGCTATCGGGCTGCATGCCCTTCTTGCCCTGGAAGAGCAGGAAAGTCTTGTCCTTGATTTTCAAGTCGGCAAAAGCCAGCTTGGTCGTGCCGTCGGGGTTGTGCGAGGCAGGCATGAGCTTGTTGAGGTCCTCCTCAAGATGGATTCTCGAAGCGAAGAAACCCAGAAAGGCAAATAGCACGACGAGCAGTGTCCAGAACACTGCCCGATGATTGTGAAAATAGTAATATATCTTGATGCAAAGTTTGGTCATAGCGCAGTCATTTCACCTTTAAATTCCACATAAGTTACGTCACCGGCTGTGATGCGGGCCTCGACCAGGTAGGCACCCGCGGCAGTGGCGGTGGCAGTGAGGTCGAGATCGACCTGGGGGCACACCGCTGGCGAGGCCACTGCCGTGAAGCGGCATTGCTTCACCGTGGGCATCGCGAGCTTGCGGCCGGTGAGCATCATCGCGCACTCCTTGATCGTCTCGATGTTAAACACTCCCGGGCACACCGCATGGCCGGGGAAATGGCCTTTATACACCTCGCAATCGGGCAACAAAGCGAGCCTGTACTGGCCGTGGTTGCCGCCAGCATCGATGGTGGAGTCAAGCACCTTGTAGAACTTGTTTTGGAGCAACATAAAAAAGAAGAAGAGATAATTGTGTAAAAATCACTTTTCGATCGAAATCTTCATGCGCGTGTCGGCCACGAGCTCGTCGCCCACATGGGTCGCACCCGTGAGCAGCGTCACGCCGCCCACCTCGGCACCCATGGTCACGGTGGTGTGCAACACCTCGCCAGCCTGCGGCCGGCGATAGCAATGAAATTTCTTCACCTCGCCTATATAGCCTATAGGGGGCTCGGTGGCGCCAGCCTCGAGAGCCTGGTAGCCAGCAAAAGCCGAAGCCGACTGTGCGATGTGCTCGATGAGCCCTGCTTCAGCCAGCCGTCGGTCGTCGTCAAGAAAGATATTGTCGGGCTTGATGGTGAATTCCGTCTTGCCCTCAGCGCCGTCTACCTGGGTCAACCTGTCGACCATCAAGATGGGGGCACGTTGAGGAATGAGGCGCTCAATGTCCTCGGTAATCATTTATTTGTTCTCGGGCAGATGGGTCTCGATGTAATCGTAAAGATCATTGAAAGTCTTAATCGACTTGAGCTCGGTGGTGGGGATGGTGACCTTGAACTTGAATTGCACAATGCCAACCAAGTCGACCAGGCTCAGGCTGTCGAGGTTGAGTGTGTCGAAAATGACTGCATCGGGCTTGATCACCGACTCATCTACTTCATACTCTTCAACAATCTCTTGATTGATTCCCTTAATGATTTCTTCGCGTGTCATAAAAAATTTTCTTCTAAAAAAACTATTCCTATAATTATAAATTCTTGATAATAATCGATGAATTGGTGCCGCCAAAGCCAAACGAGTTGGAGAGGAACATGTCGAAATGCGCCTCACGAGTCTCTGGAATCACGTTGATGCACTGCGTCTGCTCATCGGGATTCTCAAAGTTGATGTTGCCGGCGATGAAGTTGTTCTTCATCATCAGTATCGAGTAGATGATCTCGCTGGCTCCTGCCATCCACATCTCGTGGCCCGTCTGTGCCTTGGTCGAGGTCACAGGCACCTTGTAGTCGCCAAAGACCTGGGCGATAGCCAAGGCCTCGACGCCGTCGCCGGCATGGGTCGATGTGGCGTGAGCGTTGACATAGCCCACCTGCTTGGGGTCGACATTGCCATTTTTCAGGCACAGCTCGAGCGACTGCACGGGGCCTTCCACATTGGGGGTGGAGATGTGTGCGCCGTTGCCCGAGAAGCCCCAGCTCACCACCTCGGCGATGATGGGGGCACCGCGCTTCACAGCGTGCTCATAGCTCTCGAGTACCACTGTGGCAGCGCCGCCGCCTGGCACCAGGCCGTCGCGGTCGCGGTCAAATGGGCGGCTGGCACGGGTGGGCTCGTCCTCGCGGGTGGAGAAAGCCTGGATGCCGTCGAACGAGGCCACGCTATACATGTTGGCCTCTTGCGCGCCGCCGCATATCACGCAGTCTTGCAGACCGTCGCGTATGAGCAGAGCTCCCAGCCCTATGGCCTGCGAGCCGCTGGCACATGCAGCCGAAGCCGTCAAGTTGATGCCGCGCAGGTGGAAGAGGCAGGCCAGATTCATGGTCACAGTAGAGTTCATCGACTGGAAGATCGAACCGCTGCCGCAAGCCACCGTGCTTTGAGCCTGGCGAAACTTGTCGAGCGCGCGCATTGTTGCCTCGGCTACCGAGTCGTTGCCATAAATGATGCCCACTGGGTGCTTGTCGATGTAATCTTGCTCCAGCTTGGCGTGGGCCAGGGCTGCACGGGTTGCCATGTAGGCATACTGTGCCTCCTCGGGCATGAAGTGCCGCATCGTGCGTGCCACATAGGGCTTCAAGTCGGGGCGCTCCACATTGGCGCACAAAGCCGAGCGGAAGCCGGCGTCCTTGCGCTCCTGGCTGAAGATTATACCACTCTTGCCTGCGTATAGCGCATCACGCACTTGCTCAAGCGTCGTGCCCAGGCATGACCAAATTCCCATTCCGGTGATGACCACTCTATGTTCCATAATCTCTTAGAAAATATATATATATCTTTATTTAATTGCAATAAAAAAAATCATTATCGTCATATATCCTTGCCGAAACAGCGGCGACGGCACACGTATTGCGGGTCGAAGAGTTTCCATTGGCCCAGCTCCTTGACGTTGTTCTCGAGCTGAGGCCCTGTCTCGGCCACCTTGTAGCCCAGCTGGTTGTAGACAGGAATCAAGTCGGTGAAAAACAGCGCATTCACTCCAAGTCCCTGGAAGTCGGGACGCACGGCCACGAGCAAGAGCTCGGCCTTGTCCTCACGGTGAGTCTTGAGGGCCCGCAGCAGGTGGAACCATCCGAAGGGGAGCAAGCGGCCATTGGCCTTCTGCATGGCGCGGCTCAAGCTGCCCATGGTGATGGCCACGCCCACGATGTTGCCCTCGCGGTCGAGCACCACAGGCATCATGCGCTTGTAGTCGACCAGCGGCATGAATTTCTTCACCAGGTAGTCGATTTGCGCATCGCTGAACTGCGAGAAGCCGAAGAGCGGCTTATAGGCCTCGTTGAGCAGGCGGAATATCTTGTGGCCGTAGCCGCCGCGGGTGATCTCGTCGCCCGTGAGCTTGCGCACGGTCACGCCATAGATGCGCTGCACCATCTGGGCAGCATGGGCAAACCGCTTAGGCACCTCGGCGGGCACATTGATGCGCACGCTCACCCAGTCGGCGACCTTGCCAAAGCCCAATTGCTCCATGTGCTTGGGGTAATAAGGCAGATTGTAGGTGGCTATGGCCGACCCCAACTGGTCGAAATCGTCGACGAGCATGCCCTCCTTGTCAAAGTCGCTGATGCCCAGCGGACCTTGTATCTGGGTCATGCCCTGCTCCTTGCCCCACTGCTCCACAGCGCCCAGCAAGAGACGGGTGACCTCGATGTCGTCGATCATCTCGAGAAACGTGAAGCGCACGGTTTTCACGTGCCACGTCTCATTGGCCTTGCGGTTGATGATGCCGGCAATGCGGCCCACCGGCTCGCGGTCGCTGTCGTAGACCAAATATGCCACGATGCTCGAGAACTCCAACCCTGGATTTTTGCGCGGGTCGAAGGTGTCGCGCACATCGCTCTCCAAGTCGGGCACATAGTAGGGATTGCCCGCATATATCTTGCGTGGCAACCTCACGAAGTCGCGCATATCGTGCTTGGAGTCAACTTTTTTTATCGCATATTTGCTCATAGTGTGCAAAATTACTCAAAATTTGCTTTTTAATAAAATTATGCACCATAATAAACAATTTAATGCCGATTTGGACCAATTTTGGCGAATTAAAATGTGCCAAAAAGGAAACAATCGCCGCCCCACTCGATGGGCTGCTGTGGGCAGGCACCGCATCGAGAAACAGGATTGAATCCCTGGCATGAGACAACCCGCTTAAATTTTCTGATTTTCAGATAGAAATATCCAAATTCAAGGCCAAAAGCAAGGAGGCTGTGCCAAATCGGCACACCGGAGCGGCCACAAGGGCCGCACCCTGCCAGTCGCAGCAAATCAAAGATATGGAATTATTCTCACAAATTGCCTTGTCGCAACGCAATAAAGCGCGCAAATAGAAACCTGCCGGTTTTACCATGGCGGTGACTTCGCCAATGCGTCACCCTGCCATGAGGATGAAAAAAGAGGGGCGGTGCCATTGCGATTGACACAGCCTCCCTTGTGGTATGCTAAAAAAAAACGGTGAACTGGCTTTACTTGAAGCTGCGCTCGTAGATGCCCAGATAGTCGGCATCGGTCATGTGCACAGGGTCGGCCTCGATGTCGCCGCCCAGCACCTCGTGGATGTGGGCAGGCCAGGTCTTGAGCTCGTCGCGGGTGATGCCGTAGTCGCTCATCTTCAACTGGCTGCAATCGACGGCGGCGATGAGGCGGTCGAGGGCGGCGATGAAGTCCTTGCCGCTGGTGGGGTTCTCCACACCCATGGCGCGTGCCATCTTGATCATGGGCTCCTCGGCAGCCTTGCGCTGGGCAAAGAAGTCGAAATACTCATGGCTGATCATGATGAGGCCTGCGCCGTGAGGCAGCTCGGGATGGTAGGAGCCCATCACGTGCTCCATGGTGTGCTGCGAGGTGCACAGCATGTAGTAGCCGGCCAGCGAGTTGGCCAGGGCCATGTTGCTGCGGGCCTCACGGTCGCTGCCGTCCTTGTAGGCCTTGGGCAGATTGGCGGCAATGAGCTCGATGGCCTTGAGGGCAAACATCTCGCCCATGGGGTGCTCCTTGGTGTTGATCACGCTCTCTGCAGCGTGATAGAAGGCGTCCATGCCTTGATAGGCAGTGAACTTGGGAGGCACGCTCATCATCAAGTTGGAATCGACCACCGAAATGGTGGGGAACATCGAGATGTCGAAGACGCCGGTCTTCTCCTGCAGCTCGTCGTTGGAGATGACCGAGAACATATCCACCTCGCTGCCGGTGCCGGCGCTTGTGGTGATGGCAATGAGCGGTGCGCTGGGGTTGGCAAAGGGCTTGTGGCCGCCGCGGGCCGAGAAGGCGTAGTCCCACAGGTCGCCGTCGTTCACCATCATGAGGGCGATGCACTTGGAGGCATCCATCACCGAGCCTCCACCCAGTGCCACCACAAAGTCGCAACCCTCGTGGCGGGCACGGCCGGCGCCGTCCATCACATTCTTGCTCGTGGGATTGGGGCGCACCTCGTCGTAGAGCACATGCTCCACGCCGGCCTGGTCAAGTTCCTTCTCGACGGCGGCCAGGTAGCCGTAGCGCTTGGTGCTTTGTCCGTTGCTAGTGACGATGAGGGCCTTCTTGCCGGGCATCGTCTCGTTGTGCAGGTTCTGTAACTGGCCAGCTCCGAAGAGGACCTTGGTAGGCATGAAAAATTGGAAATTACACATAGTCGTTTTGTGTTTTGAATTTAACTGCTGCAAAGGTAAGGCGAATCTGTGCGGCGCAGGTTTTCTCAAAAGTCATTTGTGCTTTGTTGAAAAGTTTTTCTCACCATTTTCTTTTGCCCTATCCATGGCACTTCCTTATAATATAAGTAGAAAAGAGCGCAAAAATCATCGTGTGGCCGATAAGAAAACCAAAAACAACCGCAGAGAAAAGTGAAATGGCTCACTTTTTTCTTAACTTTGCAGTCACAAATAGATATCAAGCAAAAAAGTGAATTATGGAATTTAACGCAGGAGTGCAACTGTATAATTACATGGAGACGTTCTACTGCTGCACCGTGAGCAGCAAGCAGGAGTTTGAGTCGGTAGTCTCGGAGCACATGCTGGTGTATGTGATAAGCGGAGAGCTCGACGTGCTCTACCGCAACCGCCGGCGCCACCTGCACCGTGGCGAGGCCTACTTCATACGCAAGAACTTCAAGGCCCACAAGATAGAATACCCGTCGCGCGACGGCACGCCCTTCAAGGGCCTGTTTCTGCAACTCAAGACGCCCATGCTCAAGAAGGTGATGCGCCAGTACCAGCTCAACGACGGGCCCGTGAAGGTGTACTCGTCGCCCTCGCCCTACATCATGCTGCCCGACAACCCGCTGCTCAAGGGCATGTTTCGCTCGCTCGAGGGCTACTTCGACATGGGCAGCTACCCCTCGTCCAAACTCATGGAGGCCAAGATTGCCGACGTGGTGCTCACCCTCATCGAGACGGTGCCCGAGCTCAAGCCGGTGCTCTTCGACTTCGTAGCCCCCTGGAAGGTGAGCCTGCACGACTACATGGAGGACAACTATGCCGACGACCTTGACCTGGAGGGCTTTGCCCACTACACGGGCCGCAGCCTCTCGGCCTTCAAGAAGGACTTTAAAGAGGTGTTTCACCTGCCGCCGGGCCGCTGGATTGTGAAGCGTCGCCTGCAGGAGGCCAAGCGCCTGATCGAGGACAAGGGCGAGGCACCCAAGGAGGTGTATCTGCAAGTGGGCTTCAAGAATTTGAGCCACTTCTCCACAGCATTCAAGAAGGAATATGGCGTGCCGCCCACATCGCTGGCCATGGCACGGTAACAGAAAGCGATTTTACAGGAATATATAAATTAAGGATATAATGACAGAACTTGAGAAATTAAAAGCCGGAGAGGAATATTGCTTCGACGACCCCGAGGTCGATGGCCTGAAACTGCACGCCATCGAGGGCTGCGCCCGCCTCGAGGCAGTGGCAGTGACCGACCACGAGGGCAAGGAGCACGCCGTGCGCGAGCTCTTCGGCTCGGCAGGCAGCAACCCCAATGTGCTGCCCGGCTTCATATGCGACAACGGCCGCAACATACACGTGGGCGACAATTTCCTGGCCAACTACCACGTGACCATACTCGACATCAGGGAGGTGAACATAGGCGACAACGTGATGATAGGCCCCAACACCCTCATCTCTACCGTCAATCACCCGCTCACTCCCATGGGGCGCCGCAAGCACCTGGGCATCGCCAAGCCGGTGACCATAGGCAACGACGTGTGGATAGGCGGCAACGCGGTGATACTGCCTGGCGTCACCATTGGCGACAACTGCGTGATTGCAGCCGGAGCCGTCGTGACCAAGGATGTGCCTAGCGGCACGCTGGTGGGCGGCGTGCCCGCCCGCTTCATCAAGACCCTCGACGACGACACAAAATAAACTTGCAATTCTATTATGGATATCGACGAAATATATTACGAAGCCATCGACCTGCTCAAGGCGATGATTGCCGTGCCCTCGCTCAGCCGCGAGGAGCACGATGTGGCCGACGTGGTGGAGAGCCACATGAAGCAATACGGCCTAGCCCCCAAGCGCTCGGGCAACAACCTGTGGTGCCTCTCGCCCAGCTACGACCCGGCCAAGCCCACAGTGCTGCTCAATGCCCACATCGACACCGTGAAGGTGGCCGACGGCTGG
>OMUK01000034.1 GCA_900314215.1 uncultured Prevotellaceae bacterium | reverse complement strand
AAACACGAAAGTAGGAGATAAGCACCTATGACTAGTGTTTACCTCCTACTCGATTGATATTGTTGCGTAGCCTATTTGCTCACTTGGTGATGGCCGTGATGGGATTGCCGATGCAGCCGCTGGGCATCTGGATGTGGAGCAGGGCGCACACTGTGGGGGCGATGTCGATCATGCCCGTGTGGGCAAAGGTCTCGCCGTGGTTGATGCCCCAGCCCATAAACACGAGCGGGATGTGGGTGTCGTCGGCACTGGGTGTGCCGTGGTTGGAGCCGTCACCGCCGCTGCCGGCATAGTAGCCTGGCAGGGGTATAGCATAGAGCTGGCCGCTGCGCCCTGGGTAATAGCCCTTGATGAGGCGCTCCTTGAGCGGCTGGGGCAGTGTGGCAGTGGCCACATTGTCGAGATCGACCATGCGCTCGATGCCCTCTTGCGACTTAAAGGCGGTCATGGCAGCCTGCACCACGGCTTGCCGTTCGAGGCCGTGGCGTGCAATGGCGTCGTTGTTGACATAGATGCTGTACTCGTTGACCTCGCTGATGAGGCTGTCGACGCCAAACTGTGCCTTGAGCTCACTGTTCACGGGCTTGATGAGCCCCCACACGTTGAGTTGCTTGCCCGGCAGGTTGTGGGCGGCACTGTATTTCTCGTTGTTGGTGCCGCCGTGGTCGGCTGTGAGAAACACGAGGTAGTTGCCGCGGCCCACCTTCTGGTCGAGGGCGGTGAAGAAGCGGCCCAGCTGGCGGTCGAGCTCCAGGTAGCAGGAGTCTACTTGCGGGCTGCGGGTGCCATACACGTGCGCGCTCATGTCGGTGGTCGATACGCTCACGGTGAGCATGTCGGTCTCGCCGTCGGTCTGGCCCAGGCGTTCGCCGTCGAGGGCGGCGAGAGCCATGTTGAAGGTGGCCGTCACGCCGCGCCAGCTACCCCACAGGTCGGTGCCGAGCAGCTTGGCGTCGGTCCTGTTGTATTGCTTGACCCATGCGGGCAATTCTTTCATATAATAGGTGCTCGTGATGAAGGCCGGCCCCGACTTGTCGTACCAGTAGGCGGCATTGGCTGCGTGGCCCGAGGGCAGGATTGCGGCGCGGTCCTTGAGCGAGATGCCTATCACCTTGCTCTTGAAGTCGGTGGCCAGGCGCAGCTCGTCGCCTATGGTGGTCACCAGCAGGTTGCGCGGCGAGCGCTTGCCCAGTTTGGCCTTGGTGCCCACGCCGTCCACAGCATCGTCTTGCACGCTCGACACGCTCTTGCCGTCGATGTGGTAGCTGTTGCCGGCAATGCCGCTCAGGGCAGGCGTGGCACCGGTGAAGATGGTGGAGTGGCCGCATGCGGTCACGGTGGGCGCATAGTCGACCATCGTGTTCTGGCAGGCGAAGCCGGCACTCAAGAGGCGGTTGAAGCCGCCGCCGTCGAATCGCTTGCCGTAGTAGTACATGTAGTCCCAGCGCATCTGGTCCACAACGATGCCCACCACCAGGCGTGGGCGAGAAGGCTGCACAGCCTCTTGTGCCATTGCCGCTACGCCGCTCACGAGCGCCAGGGCAATAGTCAATGTCTTGAAGAATTTCATCATTTTTGTCATTATATATCTAAGGTGTTGCCCGCCACAATGGGCTTGCGGCCGGGCTGGATTTTGCGTCGCATCGCAAAACCTGGTGCAAAAGTAAAAAAAAATATGAAGATTTATGGCCCGCGATGCCTTCAAATCGGCAAAATCTTTGTAATTTTGTGTCCATAGTTTCCATTAGGAAGCTATGGACTTCTGAAACCATAGAGTTATGATACTTTTAAGACCCTTCAAATTCAATCCGGTTGCGCTCGAGAAGGCGCAGAATGACCAAAACGGCAAGGTAGCCCGCCTCACTGGCGATGAGATGGTGCTCAATGGCGACGACAAAGACCTCACCTTGAGCAAGATGCTCGAGAAATACGGCGAGGACCTTGTGGGCATCGATGCCTATGCCAAAATGCAGGAAGGCAAACTCGACCTCACTGGCAGCGCCACCTACAAGGAGGAGCACATCACGGTCGACGACACCTACGACATGCCCATGCCGCGTCCCCACAACTTCCGCCTGCTCGTCGTGGAGAGTGGCCATCTTGTGATGACCGACAATACCGGCCGCGAGACCACCATTGTGCCTGGCGACCACATCTTCATCCCGGCAGTGACCTCGATCGTTGTGCTCGATGGCTATGCCACCGTGAGACTTGCCACCTTGTAGAATTCCGACTTTAAGTAACACCACACCATAACGACGACGGCCCGCAACACAGCGCTGCGGGCCGTCGTCGTTGCCTATATCGTGGCCGCTCGAAATCGGTGTTGTGGACACTGATTGCATGGCAGGGTGCGGTGGCCGTCCGACTGGTGTGAATGTTGCATGTGGTTGGCCGTCAGTGGCCCGATTGGGGCAACCAATGCGCCATCACCGCATCAATGGCAATTATTGCGCAAATGGCCGCAGATGGCAATGTGGGAGAGGACGGCAAGGGCCGCACCCTGCCCCGCCTGCACTGCACGTTGCAGCAAGGTTTTTATGGTTTTTAATGTTGTCGTTTGCGAGTCGCTCCACCGCCTGCCTATATTGTGCCCCCTAGCGGGACTTGTCATATATATATATATTATAATGTGGCGGGCGGGCTACCGGGTGGTGCCGCGCACCACGAGGTGGGTCTTGACGATGCGCTTCACCACGTGGTCGATGGGATACTTGCCTTCTACCATGTCGATGAGGGCGTCGGCAGCCTCCTTGCCCACTTGGGTGCCGCGCTGCTCCACGGTGGTGAGCTGCGGGTCGCAGGCCACGGCGCGGTAGCCGTTGGTGAAGCCGCATATCTGCAAGTCCTCGGGCACGTCGAGCCCCATGCGCTTGGCGGTGTAGAGCACGCCTATGGCGGTGTCGTCGTTGACGCAGAAGAAGCCGTCGGGCCTGTTGGGCAGGGCCAGCAGTCCGGGAGCGGTGCGCTCGGCGTCGTCGCGGTTGTCGCATATTTTCACGATGCTCTCGTCGTAGCCCAGGCCGTGATGCACGAGGGCGTCTTTGTAGCCGTTGAAGCGGTTTTTGCTAATCTCCATGTTGAGGGGCGAGCCGAAGAATGCCACCCGGCGGCAGCCGCGGTCAATCAGGTAGCTCACGGCGTTGTAGCTGCCCTGGTAGTCGTCGACCACCACGCGGCTGCAGTTGATGCCGGCGCATATGCGGTCGTAGAACACCAGCGGCACGCCGTTGTCGATGAGAAACTTGAAGTGGTCGTATTTCTCGGTGTCCTTGGCTTGGCTCACGATCACGCCGCACACCTGGTTCTGGTAGAACGAGCGGCATATCTCCACCTCGCGCTTGTATTGCTCGTTGCTCTGCGCCACGCTGATGCGGTAGCCGCGCTTGTAGGCTTCCTCTTCAATGCCGCTGAGCACGCTCGAGAAGTAGTAGTGGGTGAATTGCGGGATGATGACGCCTATCACCTTGCCAGGGCCCAGCTTGCTGTGGCGCAGGGTGGCTGCTATCACGTTGGGGTAGTAGTTGTGCTCGCGGGCAAACTTCTGTATCTTGTCGCGCTGCTCCCGGCTTATGCTGGGGCTGTCTTTGAGCGCGCGCGACACGGTGGCCACCGATACTCCAAGCATCCTGGCTATATCTTTCATTGTAAGTTGCTGCTTCTCGTTCATCATCTTGCTTTGGCTAATAATTCCTGAGGTCAAAAATTTCTCTACTTCGGGTGTGGTCTATATATCAATTATAGGTCTTTTCCTTTTTGGGGGGCGGGTGGATGGCTCGGCTACACCACAATCTCGGCAACCTTTTCTAGAAAAATTATAGGGCTGGATTGTGATGTCCGGCCCTATAACCCCTTTTGTTGTGTTTTCACCTTGATAAGGTCACTTATTTGTGGTTTATTTTGTTTAGTTAGCAATCCGATGACAAAAGTAGAAAAAGTTTTTGTGATGTGCAAACGATTGCGTAAAATTTTTTCAAAAAAGTGAAAAAAGATTTTCACAAATTTTCACAGTTGGCGTGCAAACGTTTGCACTGAAAAAACCTTTTTTTTAACACTTCGTCAGTACATTAATAGGTAAGAATGCTCTATTTTTGTGACGCTAATTAAGCTTTTTAAGCTAATTAACCAAGATTTTGTGTATATTAAGACTTAAAATCTTTCACGTTATAAACTTAAAATTTAATAAATGAAATGAAGAAGCAGGTAAACATTAGAATTCCTTTGCGAGTTCTTGCCCTCCTGATGGGAATGTTTCTTTCCATCGGAGCCTTTGCACAGATTACTGTGAATGGTAATGTCAAGGATGCTCAAGGCGAACCTGTGATCGGCGCGAGTATTCGCGTCGTGGGCAACGCCACTCAGGGTGTAGCTACCGATCTCGACGGTAACTTTACCCTTAGCAACGTGCCTCAAGGTGCCAAGCTCCAGATTTCGTCGGTTGGCTACGTGACCCAGACGGTCGCCGCTGGTTCCAACCTGGCAATCACTCTTGAAGAGAACACTCAAGCTCTCAACGAGGTGGTGGTGATTGGTTATGGTGTCGCCAAGAAGAGCGACTTGACTGGTTCTGTAACGGCTCTCAAGCCCGATACCAAGAATAAGGGTGTCGTGGTGAGCCCTCAAGACATGCTCGCCGGCAAGGTGGCTGGTGTCAACATCGTGAGCACTGGCGGTACTCCTGGCGGTGATGCCAAAATCCGCATTCGTGGTGGCTCATCACTCAATGCAAGCAACGACCCTCTCATTGTGATCGACGGTGTGCCTCAAGACGCCAGCGGCATTAAGGGCTTCCCCAATGCTCTGGCAACTGTCAACCCACAGGATATCGAGAGCTTCAACGTGCTCAAGGACGCTAGTGCAACAGCCATCTATGGTAGCCGTGGCAGCAATGGTGTAATCATCATCACCACCAAGAAGGGCCGCCGTGGCCAGAAGCCCAGCGTGAGCTACAACGGCAGCGTGACCATGAGCGTGAAGAAGAAGACCATCGACGTGATGAGCGGCGACGAGTATCGTGACTTTGTGCTCAACAAGTATGCCAACGACGAGCGCCTTGAGACTGTCAAGAGCTTGCTCGGCACGGCCAACACCGACTGGCAAGACGAAATCATGCGCACTGCCTGGAGCCAGGACCACGGCATTCAGGTGAGCGGCTCGGTGGGCACCATCCTGCCCTACCGCGTCTCGGTGGGCTACACCGATGAGCAAGGTATCATCAAGACCACCGACTTCAAGCGCTTCACCACCTCGGTGAACTTGAACCCCTCGCTGCTCAACGACCACCTGGTGATGAACCTCAACGCCAAGTGGATGTGGGGCAAGAACCGCTATGCCGACGGCGGTGCCATAAGCAATGCTGTGCGCATCGACCCCTCGCAGCCCGTTTTCTCCAGCGATGCTCTCTACAACAACTTCGGCGGCTACTTTGAGTGGCTCTCGAGCAACAGCGACTTGCACGACTCGGCTTGGCCCTATGTGACCAACACCAACGCTCCCCGCAACCCGCTGGCAATACTCGAGCTGCGCAACGATCACGCACGCAGCCACTCCTTCAGCGGCAGCGCCGATATCGACTACAAGGTGCACGGTTTTGAAGACCTGCGCTTCCACCTCACGCTGGGTGGTGACTTCGGTGGCGGTAAGCAGTTTACCGACGTTGACCCCTCTTGCCCGCAGGCAAGCTACTGGGGCAGCTACGGCTGGGCCAACGGCACCAAGGAGAACCTTACCTTGAGCACCTACGCTCAATACTATAAGGACTTCAACGACGACAATCACTTCGACATCATGGCTGGTTATGAGTGGCAACACTTCTGGCGCAAGGAGAATAGCGAGTATCGCAACTACTATCCATCTAACAGCGCTCTCGAGACTGCTGGTCAACTTCACCAGACCACTCTGCAAAACAACGGCAAGGGCTACCGCACCGAGAACTACCTGGTTTCGTTCTTCGGCCGCTTGAACTATAGCTATGCAAGCAAGTACTTCCTCACCTTCACCATGCGTGCCGACGGCAGCTCGCGCTTCAACTGGCTCTCGAGCGCCGACAACGAGCAATGGGGCTACTTCCCAAGTGCTGCTCTGGCTTGGAGCATCAAGAATGAGGACTTCCTCAAGGACAATACTGCAATCAGCGACCTCAAGCTGCGTCTGGGCTGGGGTAAGACTGGTCAACAAGAAGGAATCGGCGACTATGGCTACTATGCCAACTACGGCATGAGCACCGGCGTGCAGGGTAGCTGGTACGACGTGTACGGCGACGGCACTCTGGCTCGTCCTAACGCTTACAACCAGACCCTCAAGTGGGAGACTACCACTACCACCAACGTGGGTCTCGACTGGGGCTTGATGAATCAGCGCCTGACGGGTACCTTCGACTGGTACTACCGCAAGACCACCGACCTGATCAACTATGCCAACGTTGCTGCAATGAGCAACTTCCGCAACCAGGTGAACCAGAACATCGGTTCGCTGCGCAACACAGGTGTTGAGCTCACGCTGAGCTACAAGGCCATCTCGACCGACGACCTGCGCTGGACGCTCGACTACAACTTCACCTACAACAGCAACAAGATCACCAAGCTCATTGGCGACGACCCCGACTACTTCGTGCCCACGGGCGGCCTCTCGAGCGGCACAGGCGTCAATGCCCAGGCTCATGCCAAGGGTCACGCCGTGAGCTCCTACTATGTGTATCAGCAAATCTACGACAAGGATGGCAACCCCATCGAGGGCGCATTTGTCGACCGTAACGGCGACGGTGTCATCAACGAGAGCGACAAGTACTTCTACAAGAGCCCGATGGCTCCAGTGCTCATGGGCTTGGCCAGCCGCCTCGAGTGGAAGAACTGGGACCTCGGTTTCAACCTGCGCGCCAGCATTGGCAACTATGTGTTCAACGACCTCATCGACAGCTATCGCAACACGGGCACAAGCGCCATCATGGAGAGCGTGAGCGGCAACTACTTGCAGAATCGTCCCAAGGACGCTGTGAAGCTGGGTTGGAACACCAACGACGAGCACACGGTGCTCAGCGACTACTTTGTGCAGAACGGCTCGTTCCTCAAGCTCGACAACATCACCCTGGGCTACAGCTTTGCCAATCTGTTCAAGACCAGCGCTTGGTCGGGCATCTCTGGCCGTGTGTATGCAACTGCCAGCAACGTGTTCACCATCACCAAGTACAAGGGCATCGACCCCGAGGTGATTCATAACAACGACTTCGGTATCGACCGCGAGGTGTATCCTCGCGCATTCTCCTTCATCATGGGCTTGAGCCTCAACTTCTAATCGGTTAGACAACAAAATACAACTTAACACTCTAAAGCTTATTATGAACAAGTTATTAAAATATATCGTTCCTGCTGCAGCTATGATGCTGTCGACGGGCTTCAGCTCTTGCACCGACGACCTGCACGTGACGCCCATCGACCCCAGCTTGAACACCGACCCCAAACCTGAGCAACTGCTCAACAAGTGCTATGCCAACTTTGGCCTGCCGGGCAACGGCGGCGCCAGTGGCGACAGCGATATCGACGGTATCGATGGCGGTACTTCGGGTCTTTATCGCCAATACTGGAACTCCAACGAGCTTCCTACCGACGAGGCCATCTGTGCCTGGGGCGACGATGGCATCTCCTCGTTCTGCTACGACACCTACGATGCCAGCAACCCCATGCTGCAAGGCTACTACTACCGTCTGGCAGTGGGCATTGCCTATTGCAACCAGTATATCAACCAGTTTGGCAGCTACAACACGACCATGACTGCCGAGGCCCGCTTCCTGCGCGCCTTCCAGTACTACCTCATGATGGATGCCTATGGCAACATTCCTTTCAGCACCACAGTTTCGAGCGAAAAGCCTGTGCAATACTCGCGTCAGCAAGTGTACAGCTTCATCGAGAGCGAGCTGCTCGACATATGCGGCGATGGTGACGACAGCACCGACCTGCTCGCCGAGCCCGCTGCCAAGACCAGCGCAAGCGCCGACTGGGGCAAGGTCGACAAGGCCGCTGCCTGGATGCTGCTGAGCCGTCTCTACCTCAATGCCGAGGTCTACACGGGCACTGCCCAGTGGGAGAAGGCTGCCACCTATGCCAAGAAGGTGATCGACTCGCCCTACAAGCTCAACACCACCGGCTCGAGCCACGAGGTGAACGGCCAGACCTGGCAGTTCAGCGCCTATCAGATGCTCTTCATGGGCGACAACGACAAGACCAGTGCCGCACAAGAGTGCATCATGCCCATCATTGCCGACGGACAGCGCACCACCTCTTGGGGCACCTCGCTCTTCCTCATGGCCGGCACCTACGATGGCGACATGCACGGCCTGCGCTACGACGAGGGCAGCTCCTCTCGCTCGGTCAACGGTGTCACTTCGCAGGCTTGGGGCGGCAACCGTGCACGCCCGCAGCTCATTCGCCTCTTCTTCCCCGGCGCTACCGAGGAGACCGTGAGCGGCATCGAGAGCTACGACATGCCAGCTGCTGCTGAGGACGACCGCGCCATCTTCAACAGCGTGGGCCGCACCCTCAACGTGACCGACCGCTCAATCTTCAAACAAGGCTACGCCGTGGCCAAGTTCAACAACTTCACCACCGACGGCTCGAGCACCCGCGATGCCTCCTTCCCCGACATGGACGTGTTCATGCTGCGTGTGGCCGAGGCCTACCTCAACTATGCCGAGGCCGAGGAGCGCCTGGGCAACCAGACTGAGGCTGCCACCTATATCAATGCTCTGCGCTCGCGTGCACATGCCTCGACCAAGCCTGGCTACTCGCTCAACGATATCCTCGACGAGTGGGGCCGCGAGTTCTACTTCGAGGGCATGCGCCGCACCACCCTCATCCGCTTCGGCAAGTTTGGTGGCAACACCGACTACCAGTGGCAATGGAAGGGCGGCGTCTACGATGGCCGCAACTTTGAGTCCTACCGCAACATCTTCGCTATCCCAACCAGCGATCTCACTGCCAACGAGAATCTGCATCAAAACACGGGTTACGGCGAATGATTCCAGGCCAAGAGTAATTGCAACCTATCATTGAAAAAATTGTAACATTCAAAATGATGAAAAATATTTTTAAGTCAACTATATTCATGCTATGCGCCCTGAGCCTCTTCACGGCGTGCAGCGACGACCGCGATTCCAATCCCACGCTCACCGAGCCCACCAGCTTTGTGCTCAATGAGCCAGCGGCTAAAAATGTGAAAATCGACTTGGCCAACTCCACCACGCTCTCGCTCACCTGCTCGCAGCCCAACTACGGCTTCCCTGCAGTCACGCGCTACGAGGTCTATGTTTCGCCCAATGCCGACATGACCGACTCGGCCAAGCTCAGCACCACCTACACCACGCCCAAGCTCGACTTGGATGCTGCCGAGGTGGCCAGCGACCTCACCACCCTCTTGCTCAACCAGGGCAAGACCGAGGCCGACTTCCCCATGGATCTTCCCGTCTACTTCCAGGTGCGTGCCTACATGGTCAACACCATGGGCAACGAGCTGGCTGGCACCAGCATCAAGAGCAACATCGTGTCCTACAACGACGTGCACCTGCTCTTCTCGCTGCCTCCTGTGACCACGCCCGACAATCTCTACCTCGTGGGCAACTTCTGCGCCTGGGATTGGAAGAAGGGCGTGACCATGACTCCTGTATACGATCATCCCAACGTCTTCTGGCACATGGTCTACATCGATGAGAAGGGTGTGAAGTTCAACTCTGCACAAAGTTGGGACGGCAACGAAGTGGGCTTTGCAGGCATCACTGTCGACCCAAGTGGCGACCTCGCTGGCGAGATCAAAGATTCGGGCGACGGCAACATCGCCTCGAGCAACCCAGGCTGGTACCTCATGATTGTGTACACCTCGGTCGAGGGCCGCGACGTGAAATACAACGTGGTATTCAACAAGCCTGTCGTCAACCTCATCGGTGCCGCAGTAGGTGGTTGGGACGAAGGCGCTGCTGGCTCTGAATTCACAGTTCCTAGCGCTGCCGATGGCGACTTCGTGTCGCCCGCACTGCCCGCACTTGCCGGCAACGATACCGACGGCTGCGTGCGCATGTACTGCAAGATTCCTGGCAACGACTGGTGGCACAGCGAGTTTATCGTTGGCATCGACGGCAACAAAATCAGCTACCGTGCTATGGGCGGCGATCAAGACCGTGTGGGTTGCTCGGCTGGCCAGCATGTATACCTCAACTTCTCGACCGATACGGGCAAGATTGAGTAATTATTGTGCGTGAGATTTTATAAAATCAAGCTAACTCATATTAAGAAACAACAAAAATGAAGAAATTAGCATTATATTTCTCGATGGCAATGGCCCTTTTCCTGGGCACTGCCTGCTCCGATGACTACGACGACTGGGCCGACCCCATGAGTTACCCTCAGGAAGACGCCATCACCATACCTGGCTTCCAGGCCACAGCCGTAGGCACTATCGACCTCAACAACGCTGCTAGCGACAGCTCGCAACTCTATACCTTGAGCACAGCCGCTCTGCCCGATGGCTACACCCTGAGCAATGCACGCATCGTGCTCGTTCCGCAAGAGGCTACTACAGCCACTACCACTACCCAGAGCACTACGCTCGTGGGCGTGGCTCCCAACAGCGACCTCCAATCTATGGTGCAAACCAACTTTGGCCTTCGCCCAGTAGAGCGCACCTATGCCGGCCATGTCTATGTCAACGCTGTGAAAAACGGCGAGGCCGTGCTCATCGACGCTGGCACCGTGAATGTGGTGGTAGTGCCCAAGGCTCCCGTGATCGAGGAGGCCTACTACATCACTGGCACAGTGAATGGTTGGAACAATAGCAACACCGACTATGAGCTGAGCAATGGCGGTGCCGACCCCTATGAGAATCCTGTGTTCACCGTTACTATCCCCGCTAGCGCAGTTACCAGCGACCTCGAGTTCAAGGTGACGCCTAAGAGCGGCCTGGGTGGCGACTGGACCAAGTGCCTCGCCGCTCCTGCCGACGGCACCGAGGGCAAGTTCGTGACCGACAACGGTGGCGGCAATGGCCTCAACTTCAAGATCCCGATGAGCGCCGACGCCAAGCTCTATCGCATCTCGTTCAACATGCTCGACCAGACTTGGAGCTACACCTGCATGAACTTTGCCGAGTATATCTACGAGATAGGCAACAGCACCAAGTGGAGCGGCGTGGTTCCGTTGAGCTCGCCAGCATTCAGCGGCATCTACAAGGGCTTCGGCTACCTCGACGGCGAGTTCAAGTTCAAGCCCAACGAAGGCGACTGGAATGGCGACTGGGGCCAGGATCCTAACGGCGCTGCCGGCACCCTCGTGCAAGAGGGCGAGGTGAACTGCACCGTGGCCACCGCAGGCTACTACATGATGGATGTTGACCTCATCAACATGACTTGGAAGGTTACGCCCGTCACCACCATCGGTGTCATTGGCTCGTTTGAGAGCTCTGGCTGGAGCAGCGACGTGGCTATGACCTACAACGTGGCTGGCGGCTACTGGGAGGCCGATGTGACCCTCGCAGCAGGCGATGAGTTCAAGTTCCGTGCCAACGGCGGTTGGGACATCAACTGGGGCGGCACCGAGGACAACCTGGTGCAAAGTGGCGCTAACCTGAAGGCCACCGAGGCCGGCACCTACAACATGAAGCTCTATGCGCTGTGCGACGGCAAGGCTCACGTGACTGTGACCAAGAAATGATGAAGCGATAAATCCTGCTTAAGTGATTATAATTCCCGAGATGGGCGACGGTCCTTGCGACTGCCGCCCATCTTTCATTTTTGCCCATATCCCGTGGATAACCGCTGCCTTTCATTTACCGACTTGTAGGGGCCGGTCTTGTGCCGGCCCACGACGATGTCACAACCTATTTCATTGGTAAT
>OMUK01000054.1 GCA_900314215.1 uncultured Prevotellaceae bacterium | reverse complement strand
GCGTGCTCATGCTGTTCTGCTTGAAAAATTCAACAAACTTTTGCCCTTCTTGAACATAAGTAGAACGGAATTCAGACTGCAATAGTTCCCGATTTTCAACATAATCTATTGATAATTTATCAAAAAAAAGATCTTCAATTCCTCGAAAAATATGCGATATAATTGTTGATGCATCACCGCAGGAGAGGATTGCAGCCACTTTTGCTTCATACTCCACGTTCTCTTTCCCATCCACGAGAGTGCCGCTCATGTCTTGATAGGCATGATAGAGTTCCTCTGCAACTGTGGAAGATGCCAGTTCTTGATTTTCCTTGAAAGTCACCATCTTTGTTTCTGGATCATACTCGCCAGGCACTTCATCATCAGTATTTTTCATCGTTGATTTTGAAGTTTTTCCAAATCCGATTGTAACAGTGATGTCAGGATTGTTTTCTAGTGCAGAAAAAAAGTTGTTAAAAATTTCGCTTTGTTTCAGCATATCAAAATTTTCTTTAAAAACTCCGTACTCTTTTTCTGTCATATCATATTTTACAATGCACCCAGTTGGGTCGGTGTGGCTGATGGGGTTGCTGGCGCACCAGGCGTAGGGGCTGATGCTGTAGTACTTCTCGGCCATCGGGTCCTGGGTGGTGGTGCGGCCCAGGGCGGGGTCCAGCTGGCGGGCGGCGAAGTCGTAGAGGTCGAGGCCTGCCTCGCGGTCGAGCTCCTTGCCGGTGTACTTGCAGGGCTGCACGCCGGCGGCAATGGCACTGGGGCCGTGCAGCATGCCGTAGGGGTAGTAGCTGTTCACCTCCTCCAGGGTGCCGTCGTCGGCCACCACGGCGCGCACGTCGCCACGGTAGTCCTTTACATAGAAGTGGTAGCCCGTCGAGTCCCTGTAGCCCGCGTCGTTGAGCACGCGCTCGAGCGTGCCGTTGCAGTAGACGTGGCCGGCGCAGTAGTCGCGTGTCGTCAAGGTCCTGACTGGGGGCTCGATGCCCGTGCCGCCGCCCGTGCCTGCCGCCCGGCTGCCCGAGGCGCGCAGGCTGCCTGCCCCTGCGCCCGGCTCGCCGTCGATGACAGCGACGTTGTTGAGCAGGTGCTCCACCCGCAGCTTGCGCCCGTCGGCGTCGTAGGTGTAGCGGGTCTCGTGCCCGTCGGCAAAGCGCACCGCCTGGGGCAGGTTCAGCACGTTGTAGGCGATGCTGTGCAGGCCCCTGTTGCGGTCGCTGGTCATGTTGCCGTTGGCATCGTAGGTGTATTCCTCGGCCCGGTCGGCGCCGTCCTTGAAGTCCATAGCGTCGGCATAGGTGAGGCTGTCGGCCCGGTCGGCCGCCTTTCTCAGCTGGTTGCCGCTGTAGGAGAGGCTCAGGTCGTCGATGTCGCCAAAGGTCCACACCGTGCTTCCCGGCGTGGTCACGGCCTCGCTCAGCCCCTTGCGGTGCAGCATCGTCGTTGTCCTGAATCGTTTCATGTCACACATCAATTTAAAGTGAAACACCCAAACTCGCCGGTTCCGCGATCTCATGACCGCCCGTGGCCCCCTTCATCCGCAGTACTGCTTCAAGTATGGCCGCCCCCAACTGATGGCCAGTGGATTGACTTGACGAGATGATTGTTCTCACCAGCCCATGTGCCGACGGCAGAAAATGCAAAAAGGACGACAATGTCAAGATATGAACGTGAGGTTGCTTGCATAAAGGTTTAATATGACTTTGCCGCTAAGATAATCAATATTTTGAAATATGCAAAATATTAAGGCATGTTGTGCAACATAATATGCGATAATATTCATGGTCTTGTCACATTTCACATTGCCGCGCGCCATAGGGCAGGGGCAGCCAGAGAGTGCACTCGCTGGCTGCCCCTGCTGCTCTTGTGTGGTGGGGTCAGTAGTTGCTGAGGGCGTTTTTGAGCTCGGTCACGATCTGGGCCTTGAGCTCGGGCGGGGCGATGACCTCGATGTTGCTGCCGTGGCTCATGAGCTCCTCCTTGAGGTCGTAGGTGAGCTTCATGCGGTAGTGGAATATCGAGTAGCGGTCGTGCACCTCCTCTTGCTGCGAGGGGTGCAGCGGCAGGGCGCGAAAGTATTTTGCCTGGGTGCTGCTCACGCGCAGCACGATGTCCTTGGGCTCGTCCTGGTTTTGGGTGATGCCGAAGCAGTCCTCGAAGAAATGTATGGGGTCGAAGTCCTCGGGCATGTGAAACTTCTCTCGGGTGATGTGCAGGTCGCTCATGCGGTCGAGCGAGTAGGTCTTGATGCGCTTGTCCTTCATGTCGAAGCCTATCACATACCACAATTGCTTGAAAATCTTCACAAAGTAGGGCTCGAGGGTGACCTGCGTGGCGTTGACGCGCTGGTAGCTGTGGTAGCTGTAGCTGATGCGCAGCCCCTGCTTCATGGCTTGCACCACGGTGGGCAGGTGCTGGCGGGCCGAGGGCACATTCTCGAGTATGATGCGGCTGCTCACGTCCTGCGAGTCGCTGAGCATGCCGTTGATCGACATCGAGTCGAGCAGCCAGCGGCTCAGTCGCGACTGTGCCTCGGTCTCGTCGTGGGCAATGTAGTACTCATAGGTGGCGCGGTCGCACGCCAGCGTGATGCCAAACGTGTCGTAGATGGCGTCGCGGTAGTTGAAAAAGGTGCGTCGCGACAGGGGACGCCCGTCGCATAGCGACGACTGCATCCACTGCTCATTGAGCTCGGCCAGGGTGATGCGCTTACGGCGCTCGATGGTGTCGATGAGCCAAATGTATTTTGCCACTTGATTGCGTGCCATAGCGCCAGCCTCCTATGCTTCCTGCTTGACTGTGCCGCGGCGCAGGCACAGCAGGCCCAGTATGGTGAAGGCTGCGTTGTAGAGCAGCAGTTCGAAGCCTATCTCATAGCCCCAGTAGTGCCCAGCCACATATTGCAGCACCCAGCTCAAGACGGGGGCCAAGATGCACACCACAGGCACCCACTTGTCGCGCACGGCGGCTTTGGAGAACATGCCGTAGGCAAAGAGGCCGAGTATTGGGCCATAGGTGTAGCTGGCCAGAGCGTAGACGAGCTTGATGGCGCTGTCGTTGTTGGCATAGTAGAAGGCGAGGATGATGAGGCCCATGATCACGGCCATCATGATGTGCACCATCTTGCGGGTCTTGCCCAGCTGCTTGTCGTCCTGCTTCTTGTCGCTCTCGAGGATGTCGACCACAAACGAGTTGGTGAGCGCTGTCAGGGCCGAGCCGGCTGCCGAGTAGCCTGCCGAGACGAAACCGAGCACAAAGAGGATGCCCACAATCACCGGCATGCCCTTGTCCCAGGCCACGAGGCTGAAGAGGGTGTCGGGCTTCTCGGGAGTGGCGATGCCGTGGCTGCGGGTGTAGAGTATCAAGATGGAGCCGAGCACCAGGAAGAGGCCCACCACAACGATTTGCACGATGCCGCTCACCACGAGGCCTTTCTTCGACTCCTTCACATTCTTGCTGGCCAGCGTGCGCTGCATGAGGTCTTGGTCGAGACCGGTCATGGCAATCACCATGAAGATGCCGGCCAGGAACTGCTTCCAGAAGTAGGTGCCCTCGCTGGGGTTGTCGAAGTAGAAGATGCGGGTGGTGCCGCTGCCCATCACCTTGTCGACGATGCTGCCCTGGCCGCCCAGGCCCTTGGCCACAAAGACGATGCACAGCACTACCGAGAGGATGAGGCACAGGCTCTTGAGTGTGTCGGTCCATATCACGGTCTTCACGCCGCCCTGCAGGGTGTAGAGGAAGATGAGGGCGATGGTGATGACGATGTTGACGATGAAGGGGATGTGCATGGGGTCGAATACCAGCAGTTGCAAGCTCACGCACACTACCAGGAAGCGCACAGCGGCACCCAGCATCTTGCTGATGAAGAAGAACCAGGCTCCCGTCTTGTGGGTCTTGGCGCCGAAGCGCTCTTCAAGATAGCCGTAGATTGACTTGAGTTTGCGCTTGAAAAACAGCGGCATGAGCACATAGGCTATCACAAAGTAGCCCACGGTGAAGCCGAGCACCATCTGCATGTAGCTGTACTGCGAGCCGAGCACCATGCCGGGCACCGAGATGAAGGTGACGCCCGAGATGGGGGCGCCTATCATGGCGATGGCCACGATAAACCAGGGGGCTTGGTGGCCGCCGGTGAGCGCGGTGTTGGTATCGCTCTTGCGCGATGCGAGCCACGAGATGATGAAGAGGATAATGAAATATCCCACAAGTGTTGCCAGTACAACTGACGCTTTCTGTAAATCAGTCATTTTTCTTTAAATCTTTTTTTGTCGTTGAGGGGGCGTCGCCGCCGGCTGTGCCCGTGCAGCGCCGCCCCATTGCGGTTTTTATTCTTTATAAAGGAGGTAAGGCCGGCGTTGAGCCTTGAATTTCTCGTCGTCTTGCTTCCAGGTGGCCTTGATCTCGCTGGCGCTCTTGCCGGCCTCGATCATCTTGTAGACCTGGGTGTTGCCCATCAGCAGGTTGAAGAAGTTGCGGTCGCCCTCCTTGAGCAGGAATTGCTGGCCATGCTTGTGCAGGTCGTTGTAGGCGTCGATCACATAGTCGAGGTTGATGCCCTGGGCTATCACTTGCTCGGGGTCGAGGCCGCGCAGGTCTACGCCGTAGCACTTCTTGCCCATTTGCGGCGGTGTCTTGGCGCCAAATCGGCTGGTGGGGGTGAACGAGAAGTTGCGGCCCGTCATGGCTGGGTGGCCGTAGCACTGGAAGGGGAAGTCGGTGCCGCGGCCCAGGCTCACGGTCGTGCCCTCAAAATAGCACAGGCTGGGGTAGAGGTAGATGCTGGCCATGTTGGGCAGGTTGGGACTGGGCGCTATGGGCAGCTGGTAGCGAGTCTGGTGGGTGTAGTTCTCGCAGGGAATCACGGTGAGGTCTATCTTCTTGCCGCCTTGCAGCCAGCCCTCGCCATTGGCCATGCGCGCCAGCTCGCCCAGGGTCATGCCGTACACGGTGGGGATGGGCAGGTAGCCCACGCCGCTCTTGAGCTTCATGTCGAGGATGGGGCCGTCGACGGTCATGCCGTTGGGGTTGGGGCGGTCAAACACGACAAACTGCTTGCCATATTGCGCCGCAGCGTCCATGAGGTGTATCATCGTGACGTAATAGGTGTAGAAGCGCAGGCCCACATCCTGGATATCGACCACGATCACGTCGCACTTGTCCATCGTCTCCTTGCTGGGCATGGGCGTCTTGCCGTCGTAGAGCGAGGCAATGGGTATGCCCGTCTTCTCGTCGACGCTGCTGCTCACCTTCTCGCCGGCGTCGGCCTTGCCGCGAAATCCGTGTTCGGGCGAGAATATGGTCACCACGTTGAGGCCGTGCTCGAGCATGATGTCGAGCACATGCTTGTCGCCCACCATGCCGGTCTGGTTGCTCAGCAGGGCTATGCGCTTGCCCTTGAGCAGTGGCACATACTTGCTGGTGCGGGCGGCGCCCACTATCACTTGGCTGCTGGGGGATGCCTGCTCGGCCTGTGCCGTGGCTGTGGCCGGCTGCTCGCTCTGCTTGGTGCTCTTGCAAGCGGCTCCTGCCATCATCGAGAGGCAAGCCGTGGAGAGTAATGCGATTTTGATAAAGTTCATATAAATGGAGGTTAACAATTATTTAGATAGTGCAAACTTACAAAATATTCTTGACACGGCCAATCGCGCTTTGTTTTTCTCGCAATTGTTGGCTAACTTTGTCGTTGCTATGGGAAGTATTCTTATCAAGGACACAACGCGCGAGGAGCGCATCAAGATCGTGCAGCGCGCGCTCAACCAGTGTGGCACGGGCTGCGAGAACTGCTCGAGTTGCTGGCTGGGTGGCGGCAGCGTCGACGACATCTACGACGACTACATCGAGGGCAAGCGCGAGATAGCCGAGATCAACCGCGACTATAGCCGGCGCCATGCTGGCCGCCAAAAAGGATGATGCCATGCCCACTGCCCCCGACATAGCCCACTCCACACGCCAAGAGCGCCAAGCCTACATCGACGAGGCATTTGCCTGCCTGGCCGACTGCGACCTGTGCGGCAAGTGCAAGATGCTGCACGGCCGTGATGCCGACGAGGTCTACGCCGACTACATCGCTGGCAAGCGCGATTTCCTCGACATCACCATGCAACTGCGCCACTCGTAGCCACCCATCAATCCGCAGCGTTTTTTTTTGCGCCTCACAATCTTGCTTTTCTGAAACATAACACTTAAATTTGCAATTAGATAGAAACTTTCAACAAAGTGCGTGGCTCTATGACGGTATCCGATAAAATAGAATACATCATCATGCTCATCAGGCTCTTTGCACGCCATTTCGGGCTCAGTTACCAGCAGGCTTATCAGTATGTGAGCCAGCACCAGGGTATTGAGTATGCCGAGCGTCACTACAACATTCTTCACACCCTGCCCTTCGATGACCAAGTGGAGAGCCTTGCCACATTTTGCCGCAGACAAGGAGGAAAGCTATCATGATACTCTATCACGGCTCCAACCAGAGAGTCCAAAATATTGACCTGTCCAAGTCAAGGCCTGCCAAAGATTTCGGCCGTGCTTTCCACCTCTCAAGTGAGCGCGCTCAAGCCGAGGAAATGGCTCAATTCAAGGTTGACACTTTCGGCGGGGAGGTGATTGTTAATGAGTATGAGTTTGATGAATCGGTGCTGCAACATCCTGATATCAAATACCTTCACTTTGATTTTTCACCGAGGGATGGGCGCGGTTTGTGCTTGCCAACCGGGCGACACGTGACACCATCCACGACTACGACATCGTCTATGGGCCTATTGCCAATGATCGAATAGGCCGACAAATCTTCAATTTTCAAGCGGGGTATATAGATTTTGCCACCTTTCTCCGCCGAATACAGTATCCCGAAGGTATCACGTTTCAATGGGCTTTTTGCACGCCGCGCGCCATTAAAGATCTCCGTAGCCTATGACAGTTTCACAACTTGATTTTCAATACATGCTCGAGTGCCAAGAACGCGAACTGGCTACACTGCTCGTGAAGGAGCGCAACATGACCATTCATCAGGCGCTCGACACGCTGTATGGCTCACGCACCTACAAAGCGCTCCAAAATCCAGCGACTGGTCTCTATTTCCAATCGCCCTTGTATGTGTATTCTTTTCTGGCCGACGAGTTGAAAGCACCTGATCAAGAGCCCTCTTGATTTTCGGCAAATGAGTGCATTGCCGCGCCCTGCAAGTGCCCAATCACTTAATCTAGATTTTGGGTGATGCGGGGAAATGGTGTGGGCGTGAGACGTCGCTATAGATAAAACAACTGGAGAGAGAAGAAATGCGCGCATTTCTTCTCTCTCCAGTTAGCTATCACGCGGCCTTGCGCTGTGCCCGATTGGCGGGCTGTAGCTGGCAGGGCAGGGTGGTGGTGTGAGCGATTAGGCCTCCTCGGCCACAATCTTGCAAATCTCGATGATGGTCTCCATAGCCTTCTCCATGGCTGTGGTCGACACATACTCGTAGCGGCCGTGCATGTTCATGCCGCCAGCGTAGATGTTGGGGCAAGGCAGGCCCTTGAACGAGAGCTGTGCACCGTCGGTCCCGCCGCGTATGGGTTGGATGATGGGTTTCACGCCCACGTTCTTCATGGCCTTCTCGGCAACCTCCACGATGTGCATCACGGGCTCAATCTTCTCGCGCATGTTGTAATACTGGTCCTTGATCTCGATGTTGGCGCATCCAGGGAACTCGCAGTTGATCTTGTGGCACAGGTGCACGAGCTCGCGCTTACGGCTCTCGAAGCGGGCGCGGTCGTGGTCGCGCACGATATAGGTGAGCACGGTCTTCTCCACAGTGCCCTCAAAGGAGATGAGGTGATAGAAGCCCTCGTAGCCCTCGGTGTGCTCGGGAGTCTCCCAGCGCGGTATCATCACGGCAAATTGGTTGGCCACGCGTATCGAGTTGAGCATCTTGTGCTTGGCCGATCCGGGGTGAACGTTGAGACCGGTGAAGGTGATCTTGGCACTGGCAGCGTTGAAGTTCTCATATTCCAGCTCGCCGGGATAGCCGCCATCCATGGTGTAGGCCCAGTCGGCGCCGAATTTCTTCACGTCGAAGTGGTGGGCGCCCATGCCAATCTCCTCGTCGGGGTTGAAGGCGATGCGTATGTCGCCATGCTTGAGCTCGGGATGGCCCATGAAATACTCCACTGCGCTTATGATCTCGGCGATGCCAGCCTTGTCGTCGGCTCCCAGCAGCGTGGTGCCATCGGTCACCACCAGGTCTTGGCCCACAAAGTCCTTCATTTCGGGGAACTGAGCTGGATCGAGCACGATGTTTTCTTTCTCATTGAGCACAATCTTGCCGCCGTCGTAGTTGCTCACCACGCGGGGTTTCACGTTGTGGCCGCTCATGTCGGGGGCGGTGTCGAGGTGCGAGATGAAGCCAATGGTGGGCACCTTCTTGTCGCAGTTGCTGGGCAGGGTGGCCATCAGGTAGCCATTGTCGTCGAGCGAGATGTTGCTCAGGCCCATGTCTTTGAGCTCCTTGAGCAGCTGTTGGGCAAACACCATCTGGCCGGGGGTTGATGGGGTGAGGTTAGTGAGTTCGTCACTCTGAGTGTCGTACTTCACATACTTTAGGAAACGATCTACTAATTTCATTGTGTTATGATGTTTTTGTGCCAGGCTATGTGCTGTGGTAGCTGGCAGGTTTTAATATTGTTTTCTAATTAGCAAAGATAATAATTATTTTTGTAATTTTGTAGTGCAAAAATGCTTTTGTGACATGGCACGGCGCAAAAAAAGAAAAGATGCCAAAACACGGTATTTGAAACGCCTCTTGATTGTGGGCGCGTGGGCGGCGCTCATCGTTGCGATTTTGCTGGCTGTGGTGCGCTGGGGCGTGCGCAGCCGGTGGCAAGGCATGCGACTTGAGCAGGCCGCGCAGTTGCGCGACAGCTTGGAGGTGGTGATCCTGCCCAAGGGCACGGTGAATGAGGTGATACGCTACCCGGGCTTCACGGTGTATTTCAACAAGAAGTGGCACCTGGCCAACTGCGCCGTCTATGAGCTCACGCGCAGCGAGGCCCAGGGCACGCTGCCGCGCATGGGCAGCTTTGAGACCGACTCGGCCGTGGCAGGTTGCGCCCGCCCCTGGGACTACACCTTGAGCGGCTACGACCGCGGCCACCTGGTGCCGGCGGCCGACATGCGCTGGAGCGCGCGGGCCATGGCGGCGTCGTTCAAGATGACCAACGTGTGCCCGCAAGCCAAGTCGCTAAACGAGGGCGGCTGGAGCCGCCTCGAGGAGAAGGTGCGCGAGTGGGCGGTGCGCGACAGCGCGCTCATCATCGTGGCAGGGCCTGTGCTCAGCCGCGGCATGGCCACAATAGGCCGCATGCACGTGGGTGTGCCCAAGCGCTACTTCAAGGTGATACTGGCACCCTATGCCTCGCCAGTGCGGGCCATCGGGTTTCTCTATCCCAATGCCGCCGCCAGCAAGTCGCTCAAGCACTATGCGGTGAGCGTCGACGAGGTGGAGCGCGCCACGGGCTACGATTTCTACGACGCCCTGCCCAGCGACATCGAGCGCGAGGTGGAGCGCCGCGCCAACTTGGCCCAGTGGCTGCAGTGAGCGGTCCCGAGACACGGAGCAATTTTTTTGAAACAATATATATATTGACACAGTAAAATATAAACACATCTATTCACATGAAAATGAAAAAGACATTACTTGTGCTGGCCGCCATGGCACTGCTGGTGCCTAGCATGGCATTTTGCCGCCACTACACCACAGGGAGCACCAAGGCTCGCACCGAGCAGGCGGGCAGCGTCATGGGGCAGGGCACCAACTCGCCCTTGCTGCAAGTCACCGTGCCAAGCGGCGTGGCCAATGAGCGGCTCAACTATGCCGCTATGGTGGTGTATTTCAACACACGTTACCACATTCCCAATTGCGTAATCTACGATTACTCGGCGACCGAGGCCACCATGAGCGACGCCCCTGGAGCCGAGCGCCGCAAGGACTACAAGTTCAACCCCGACCCCAATTGCAGCGCGAGCCCCGACTGGCGCGACTACAAGGGCTCGGGCTACGACCGCGGCCACATGGTGCCTGCCATGGACATGAAGTGGAGCCGCACGTCGATGACTGAGTGCTTCTACATGACCAATATGTGCCCGCAGGAACACGGATTGAACGCCGGTTGCTGGCGCACCCTCGAGGAGACGGTGCACAAGTGGACCAAGCGCGACAAGCGCTTGATTATCGCCACTGGCCCTGTGCTGGGCAACAATATGGAAATGATAGGTCCCAACCGCAATATTGCGGTGCCCAAGGCATTCTTCAAGGCCATTTATGCACCTGGGCAGGGACGCGCTATCGCCTTCCTCTTCAACAACGTGCGCACCACTGGTGGCATCAAGGACCACGTGGTGAGCGTGAGCTATGTTGAGAAGGTGACCGGTCTGAAGCTCTTCCCGGGCGTGTCGCAGCAGGTGAAGTCGCACAGCGACTATAGTCAGTGGAAATAATGAAATCGCTTGTTTACAGTAGAATATAACATGGAATTTAAAGTTTAAGATGAATATTAACAACGATACAATTGTGGCGGTGTCGACGCCTCACGGCATGGGCGGTATCGCTGTGGTGCGTGTGAGCGGTGACCATACCATCGACCTGGTGGCTAAGCGCTGGCAAGGCGCCCCGCTCGATACCATGCAGAGCCACACGGCCCACCTGGGGCGCCTGGTCGACACAAGTGGCGAATTACTCGATGAAGTCGTGCTCACCCTCTTCCGCGGGCCTCACTCCTTCACAGGCGAGGATGTGATTGAGATATCGTGCCACGGCTCGATGTGGATACAGCAGCAAATCGTGAATACGCTCATCGACGCCGGCTGCCGTGCCGCCACGGGAGGCGAGTTCACCCAGCGTGCCTTTGGCAACGGTAAAATCGACTTGTCGCAAGCCGAGGCCATCGCCGATGTGATTGCCTCGCAGAGCCGTGCCTCGCACCGCGTGGCCATGAACCAGATGCGCGGCGCCTTCAGCCGCGAGCTGGCCCACTTGCGCGAGCAGTTGTTGCATTTTGTGTCGCTCATCGAGCTCGAACTCGACTTCAGCGAGGAAGACGTGAACTTTGCCGACCGTGGCCAGCTTATCCAGTTGGCCGAAAAAATCAAGAAAATCATCGATTCTCTCGCTCATAGCTACCGCTCGGGCAATGCCATTAAAAACGGTGTGCCAGTGGCCATTATCGGCCCCACCAATGCGGGCAAGTCGACCCTGCTCAATGCACTGCTGCACGACGACCGCGCCCTGGTGAGCGACATTCAGGGCACCACGCGCGATGTGATTGAAGACACCATCGTGGTGGGCGGCACGCTCTTCCGCTTTATCGACACGGCAGGAATACGCGAGGCCCATGACAAAATCGAGTCGATGGGCATCGAGCGCAGCTTCAAGAAGCTCGACGAGGCGCAGCTCGTGCTCTGGGTGGTAGATGCCACTGCAAGCATCGAAAGCATCGAGGTATTTCACAACACCATCGCCCCGCATCTCGAGGGCAAGCAGTGCATCACGGTGATCAATAAGACCGACCTGGCCGACGCTGGCACTCTCGCCCTGCTGCAAAAGCAATATGCGAATTCATCGCTTATTTCGGCCAAAAACGGCGATGGAATCGACCATCTGCAACAGCTCATCGTCGAGGCGGCTGCCCTGCCCGAGGTGGGCGATGGCGACGTGATTGTGACCAACGCCCGCCACTACGAGGCACTCACCCGTGCCGGCGAGGCCATCACCCGCAGCATCGATGGCTTGAGGGCTGGAATAAGCGGTGATTTCGTGAGTCAGGACATACGCGAGTGCATGCACTATCTGGGCGAAATCACCGGTGAAATCACCACCGACGATATCCTGGGCGAAATCTTCTCCCACTTCTGCATCGGCAAATGATTTGACAAAAATATCAGTTAGTATCTGTTACTAT
>OMUK01000037.1 GCA_900314215.1 uncultured Prevotellaceae bacterium | reverse complement strand
TCTAAAGAACTGACACACAGGCTACACAACATCCGCCTGCTCCCCTCGGAGCGGGTAGGGGGCACTATGGCCTGTTTTTCGTTTTAAATGAAAGAGCCGTGGGGTTGTGTCGCATTTGGCACGGGGGTGTGGCTGTGAAGGGAGAAAATGATGAAGGCGGAAATAGAAATCAAAACGAAAAGTTTTGTATTATGAAATTTTTGCGTAAATTTGCCCTTGGCATATAGCGGGCTTAACGGTTATCGCGAGTGCCACTCTCACCCACAGCAATTGGACAATGCTAGTGAATACTCGCTTGAGGAGTCGCTTACAGGGCGGGAGAAGACATAAATCAAGCGTTTACTGGCGCTTTGTTCTCGACGTTTTCGGGACTTCGTTATTTATCCAAGATTCGGTCCAGAACTTAGCAACGCGGCAGACGCACAGGCGCATATAAGCCACAGGCGCAGCTCTTCAACAAGCTGGAATGTGATGATATTGTGCTGGTGTGGGCTCTCTAGCGTTGCCAACTTGGCCGAGACAGGGGCGGTGCTGAGGCCTGGGAAAGACAGAATGCGCGACAGCAGTTCCCACGCACTTTTTATGTCAATATAAACAAGCAAATGAGGAGGACTGCCAAGTTTGGGGACACCTGGCTTGCGAAAAAAACTACAACCAAACAACTGGATATGAGCCATACACTTATTGCTAACACGGGCATTCAGGTTTTCACATTCCCATTGAGCATCGACACTCAAGAGAAGTTCAAATTATGGTACCATGAGTGGTATGAAGAGGAAAATGGCGAGTGGAAACTTGAGACAGTGAAAGAGATAAACACCGAGGAGAATCGATGCTACTACAACAAGTATGAGCTTTTTAAGCGCGGATACTTGAGCGAGGCCCAAGATCAAATCGACGTGAAAGACCTGGAGCAGGACGACATCACGCCCCTGCGCATCGACGACGAGTATTGCAGCGGGGTGAAGGGAGAGATTTTCCCCATGACCTTTCAGGACAAAGACTGCACGGTGTCGAAATTTGAGAATCAGTGGATACCGGTCCCCTATTTCTTCAAGCGCACGGCCAAGAAATTTCTCTTTGGCTCGCTCAACTGGGCTCGGCTGAAACTCATTCCCGTCAAGGAAGAGGCTGGGGTGAGAAGCTACAATGCCGTGCTTGCCTTCGACACACGCGCAAAGTACACCGGCGACGACTACAACGAGTTTCCCGTATTCCCCGACAAGTTCCGCGCCGAGATGGACTTTGAGCTGTGCAGCAACGAGTTTATGGTGATGGACTATTGCAACCCTGGCGAGAAATGGAGCTATATCGACGACTACCTGTTTAGCCTGGTACACCCCGAGGTGCAGAAGGTGACGCAAATCAAGGGTTCGAAGGTGCGCCGCATGGCCTACATTGCAAGCTACACCTTTCTGATCAACTATCTTGCCACCCACAGCCTGCTACCGCCGGTGAAGCTTTACAAGGATGTGGACGTGGAGTCGAAAAACGTCGACATGGTGGTCGACATAGGCAACTCCAAGACCACAGCCCTGCTCATCGAGGACAGCCACAACTTCAACCAAGTGCGGCACTTGCAGCTCACCGACTACACTAATATGCTGGTGAAGAAAGGCTTAAAGCTGCTTGTGAACAAGCACATGAAGCCATTCGACATGCGACTGGCATTCCGCCGCGTGAGCTTCGGCGAGTTTGGCATCAAGGACAGCAAGCAGTTTGTATACCCCTCGCTGGTACGCCTGGGCGAGGAAGCCAATGTGCTCATCCACCGAGCCACCAACACCATGAACGACGTCGACACCCTCTCGACCTACAGCAGCCCCAAGCGCTACCTGTGGGACTTCGCGCCCAGCAAGCAGGAGTGGAAATTCCTGGTGCTGCCTGGCGAGAAAGACGACCACACCCTGTATATCAACGGCATCACCAATCAGTTGCGCAGCAATGGCCAAATCGACCCAAAAGGGCAGAGCGGCAGCTCGTTTCACTACTCGCGGCGCTCGCTCATGACCTTTGCCTTCCTCGAGATGCTGGTGCAAGCCCGCACGCAAATCAACAGCGAGGAGTACAGGTCGACTCAGGCGGGATTTGGCGAGCCAAGCAAGCCCCGCAAGATCAAGCGCGTCATCGTGACCTGCCCCACGGCCATGTCGAAGATAGAGCGTCAAGCGCTCGTGCATTGCGCCAAAGACGCCGTGATCATGCTCGAGAACTTCGCCTACGACAACCCGGCCGACAATCCCAAGCCAGGCTCCAGCATCGAGGTGATACCCTCGGTATCGTCGATGAGAGACGACGACGAGCAGCAGTGGTACTACGACGAGGCCACCAGCTCCCAGCTGGTATACATGTATGGCGAGGTGGGACACAAGTACAAAGGCAACTGCAACGAGTTCTTCAATCTCTATGGCAAGAAGGAAGACGGCGACAGTCAGAATTCCATCACAGTGGGCTCGCTCGACATCGGAGCCGGCACCACCGACCTGATGATCAGCAAGTACAGCTACGAGAAAGGCGACGTGACCACCATCACCCCCGACCCGAAATTCTACGACAGCTTCTACTATGCCGGCGACGACATGCTCTATGCCCTCATCAAGGACTTGATGATACTCGACGAGGGAAGCGCCTTCCGCATCGAGCTGGGCGACATGCCCTTTGAGGTGTACAGGCAAAAGATGAAAAACTTCTTCGGCAAGGACTACAACGGCCAGACCAAGGCCGACCGACTGCTGCGCCGCGACTTCAACATCCAGTACTCAGTGCCGCTGATGAGCTACTATCTCGAGCTGCTCACCCGGCCCGACTGCACCGACTGCGAGATTGGCTACAACGACGTGTTCAAGACCATCAAGCCCAACGAGGCAGTAATCGAGGGCTTCAAGCAGAAGACGGGCATCGACATCACCACGCTGAGCTGGAACTTTGAGAAAGACCATGTGGCCGACGTGATACGCAAGGAGTTTGAGCCCCTGCTCAAGAAGGTGGCCACCATCATGTATTCCTATGCCTGCGACGTGGTGCTGCTCTCGGGCCGCCCATCGTCGCTGCCCCCGATACGCGACCTCTTCTTGAAATACTACTCGGTTTCGCCCAACCGCCTGATTGTGCTCAACGGCTACTATGTGGGCGACTGGTACCCCTTCAGCGAGAACACTGGCTACATCAAGGATCCCAAGACCATCGTGGCCATGGGCGGCATCATTGCCCACTATGCCTCGCAGCTGTCTAATCTCAACAAGTTTATCATCAACCTGAACCTGCTGAAAAAGAATCTGAAGTCGACAGTGAACTATATCGAGACCTCGCGCGAAAGCGACACGATCGCCTATGTGATAACGCCCGAGAAGAACACAGGCGAGCTCACGGTGAGCAGCCTGCCCGAGCAGCTCTATGTGAGGCAGATAGGACTTGACTCCTATCCCAGCCGCGCCTTGTACTCGATCGACTTCAACCGCCAGCGCATAGGCGACCGCATCAGGAAGCGTGCGCTACTCAACGGCGAAAGCTACCCCAGCGACAACAAGGTGGCCGAGCTGGTGAATGAGGAAATCGACAAGCAGAAGCGGCGCATGCCCTTCAAGCTTGCCCTGGAGCGGGATCCCAACGACAAGGAAGGACTATCTATCACCTCGATCATCGACCGCAACGACGCCGATGTGGTTGACAGCAATCTCGAAATCCACATTCAGAGTCTGGGCGTGAACACTCAATACTGGCTCGACACGGGCGAATTTGATTTCTAACCCACGACCAGCCATCACAAAAACGGATATAAAAACTTCTATATAGCGCTAATGAATCTTACAGACGACATACAGAAACACATCACCCTCGTCGAGGACAGCTTGGCATGGGCTGAGAAATATGGCAAAGACACCTTCCCCGTTGAGGATTTCAAGGACTATCGCCGGCAGTTGCGCAAGATAGGCCGAGCCTTGACCGACAACTGCTCGGCAGCAGCCTATGGCGAGTCGCAGGTTGGTAAGTCCTACCTGATGAGCTCGCTGCTATCCTCGGCCGAGCATCCATTTGTGATCAAGAACGGCGGTCGCGAGTACAGCTTTGTCGACGAGATCAACCCCAGCGGCGGCGCCTCGGCCAAGGTGGAGTCGACTGGCGTGATCACCCGCTTCACCATGAGGCGCGAGGGCAACTACCGCGAGGGCTACGTGAAAGTGCGCAACCTCTCGGCAGTCGACATTGTGCAAATGATTGCCGACTCCTACTACAACAATGTGATTATCGACCTCGACAAAGCCCTCTCGTCGCAGAAGATCAACGAGGAAGTCAACAACATGAGCAACCTGTGGGCCGACAAGAGCCACGTGAACGGCATCATCGACGAAGACGACATCAAGGACATAGCCGACTACGTGCGTAAAATCATTGGCAACAACGCCTCGGCAGTGCACAACTCCGATTTCTTCAAGAAAGTGGCCCCCAACATCAAGTATGTGCCCGTCGACCGCTGGGTCGACGTCTTCGGCCTGCTGTGGAACCGCAACCCCGAGATCAATCATCTCTTCCAGTCGATCATCAACGAGTACCGCAAGCTCCAATTCCAAGAGGAGGTATTCTTGCCCTTTGATGCCGTGATGCGCGACCGTGGCACCCTGCTCAAGATCGACTGGCTCGACACCGTGTGCGGCGGCAAGCCGCTGGAGCTCAAGGAGGGCGAGACGAGCGTGACCAGCGTGTATGACAAAAACGGCAATCTGCTGGCCGACGACTTCGACAAGGGCTACCTCTCGGCACTCATCGCCGAGCTCGTCTTTGTGGTTCCCGAGGAGCAAGCCACCGACCGCCAGTTTCTGCGCAGCATCGACCTGCTCGACTTCCCGGGCGCACGCTCGGCCGAGGAGTATCACGAGGAAGAGATACACACCGTGCTGCCCCAGGTGCTGCGCCGCGGCAAGGTGAACTACCTCTTCAACAGCTACTCCCGCTCCTATCGCATAAGCGCCGTGCTCTTCTGCCACCACAACGACCAGAAGGGACCCGCCACCGTGGGCGAGACCATCAACAACTGGATACGCGACAACATAGGCAAGACACCCGCCGAGCGCGAGGCACAGCTGCACAATACCCGGGGCATCGCACCACTCTTCATGGTAGCCACTAAGTTCAACATCGACCTCAAGCACCTCAAGACCGACCTGCCTACCAACACCGAGAAGCTTGCCGAGCACTGGAAGCGCTTCGACACGGTGATACCGCAAATCATCGCGCCCGCCAAGTGGTTTGACAACTGGACCGAGAATCCCCAGGGCGTGTATCATCCATTCCAGAACATATACCCGCTGCGCGACTTCTTCTGGAGCCGTGACACGCAAGTCTTCGACGGCTACAGCGACGGCGCGGTGAAGCATCCCGAGACTGGCGTGCACCCCATCGCCGGGTATCCCAATTACTGGGACAACCTGCGCGAGAGTTTCCTCAACAATAAATTTGTGCGCAAGCACTTTGCCCACCCCGAGCAGACGTGGGACGGCGTGGCCACCATCAACCACGACGGCTCCAAGTCTATCATCGACAACCTCAACAAGATAGCCGACGTGCTCGACAACGCCCGCAGGCAAAACTACCTGACCAAGCTCAGGCGGATGCAGACCAAGATGCTCAACACGCTGAGCGCGCGCTACGAGCCCGACGACAGCGAGGCCAAGAACGAGAAAGTGCACAAGGTGGTGGGCGACATACAGCGCTCGCTCATATTCTCGGTGGGCAAAGACCCTGCCGTGTTTGGCCACATCATCGACAACATGATGGTGCCAGTGGGCGACTTGCGCGCCATCGCCTACGACATTATCATCTGCAAGACCGACACGCCTCGCGACTTCTCCAAAGTGAACCTGCTGCGGCAGCTCGCCGACATTCAGGTGGGTGAAGACCGCCAGACGAGCATCGACAAGCTGTGCATGACCCTCTTCTGCGACCCCGGCGAGCTGCCCGAGGTGATGAAAGAGCAAGGCTGCGAGCTCGAAGACGTGATTTCGGGCGAAGCCGAGACCATGACCACCGTGGCCGATGTGGTGACCAAGCACATCATCGAGTACTGGAACAGATTCCTCAACGCCCGTGTCAAGGTGTTGCAACCCCTCATGCCACACAGCGACGAGGTCGTGTTTATGCTGTGCTCACTACTCAAGAAGCTCAACTTGAAGAAAGAAATGTCGAGCAAAATCGACTCCTATTGCCGCATATTCAACACCAACGAGCAACCCAATGTGATTGCCGACTACGCCTCGCTCACACTCAACAACTTTGTGAGCTCGGTGGGCCGCAAGTATATAGGCGAGCAAAAGGACACCGAGTCGCTCCAGACCGAAGCCGACAAGTGCCACCTCAAGGTCGACCTCAGGTCGGAGGCTTGGAATGTGGTGCGCAAGCCTCAGCCGCTGCTGAGCACGCTCAGCGCCTTTGAGCACGCTACCGACATCAACGACGTGTCGCTCAAGGAGCTGCAAAAACTCCCCTTGTGGGGCAACTTCATGCGCTGGCGCAATCTTGTGACCATAGGCATGGTATATGTCAACGACATCTCCCACGTCGACCCCGAGGAGAATGCCGCTGTGAAAAAACTGATTGACAATTGTGAAACCCTCTATATAAATTAAGCATTATGCCTGGACATACATTTTTCGGCAAGCGGCAAATCTGTTACACCGACGTAACCGACTTCACCGACTATCAAGGTATAGGACTCGACCCGCTCTACAAGCGATATGAAAGTGTGATGAGCATTGTGAAGCGCGTGGTCCCCGCCGACTATCAGCATTTTCTGGCTACCCCAGAATATGACGAGAACGAGGACCAGATCGCTTGGCACATCAACGACTGGATTGAGACCCCGCAACGCCTCACCGAACTCAGTGGCGAGAAACGGGCGAAATATGAGCTCATCAAGGCCCAAACGGTGAAAGCATATCGTGAGAGCGCAATGAATCTTGAGGGAGAAGACCTCCAGATTTATGCCAACGCCATCAAGTATATCAACGACGACTGCATATTTTGCGCCGACGGCAAGGTATTTCTCGTGGCCTGGGGCATGACCCCCGACCTGATGAAGCACAAAGTGACAGGCTCGGTCATCCACGTGGAAGACGTCGTGGCACGGCACACGCTCACCTTCAACGTGGGCGAGCATGGCCAGCTGGCCTACAAGCTCGACCACACCAAGCTCAAGGAGGCCGGCGCCGTGCTCACCGCCGACGACCTGCCCGAAATCGTGGCCGACGAGGGATGGGAGTTCACGAGCTGGACGCCCAATCCCGTGGGAATGACCGTGAATGCCGACATGAGCTTCACTGCCCAATACAAAGAGGAGGAGTTGCCACCGCCCATTCCACCCGCAGCACCTGTGCCGCCCCCATTTGAGGAGGAAGAGGAGCAGCCCAAGTTCTTCACCTGCACCTTCGACGCCGGCGACCATGGAATGCTCGCAGGCAACCCACAGATACAAAAGGCTATGGGCACCGCCCTCTCGGGCGAAGAGATACCGCTCATCACTCCCCAGCGGGGGTGGAAATTCATAGGCTGGGACATCGCGCCAATCGGGCTGATTGTGAATGGCAACCAGCTGTTCACCGCCATGTATGAGCAAGACCTGCCCTGGTACAAGCGGTTGTGGAGCGAAATCGCGGCATTTTTTGCCAGCCACAAATTCCTGAAATGGTTGCTTTGGGCTCTGCTCGCATTGCTCATCCTCTTCCTGGTGTGCTTCTTCCTGCGCTCCTGCTTCTTTGAGCGGGAGATCAACGGCGTGGTACCCCTCAAGACGGTGACCATGCCCGACGGCAGCGTCAACGACGACAACGGCGTGATCAAGAACATAGGCGGCAAGCATGGCAAGCTGCCCAAAGACGACTTTGTCGCAGCACCCGCCCACAACAAGGACGGCAGTTTGGTTCCCATTGTGAAGCGCCCTGGCGTGCCCAATGCCATAGGCAACCGCTTGCTGCTCTTCCTCACCGACGAGAAAGACAATGTAGACGACCTGGCCAAGGACTTCAAGAAGGCTTATCCTGGCGAGGACTACTGGATTATAGGCTACGACCGCAACGTGAAGTTCCTCGTGGTGCAAATGCCTGAGAAGGAGCGCGACGACATGCGCAAGGCCATCAACGCCAAGATGCCTAACCACAAGTTCCTCGCCTTCGACGAGGAGATCTACGAAACGAGAGGCACCACCTCGCAAGCGAGCGCCCCGGCAGGCGAGGCTCCAGGCTGGCACCTGAATGCCATCCATGCCCAGCAGGGTTGGCAAATCACCAAAGGCTCACCCGACGTGAAGATTGCCATCGTCGACGATGGCATCGATCCGGCTCACCCCATGTTTAAAGACCGCATCACCGATGCCTTCAACGTGTATCGCAAAGACAACCACTTGAGCCAAGGCGAGGGTCACGGCACTCACACGGCAGGCCTGGCAGCCGGTTCGGCCGACTTTCTGGGCTCACAGGGCGTGGCTGGCGTAGCGCCAGAGTGCAAGATCATGCCCGTGCAGGTGTTTGACAACAAGGAGTGCCCGCTCTCGGCACTCGTGGAAGGCGTGATGTATGCCATCCACCAGAAGGCCGACGTGATCAACGTCTCGATAGGCCCCAGCTACCAGGGACTCAACGCACTGCCTGTAGAGACGCAAGCATTGATTGCAGCCACTCAATTTCAAAATGTGCAACAGTTGTGGCAACGCGTGTGCAACCTTGCCGACAACCAGAAGAGCATCGTGGTCTTTGCCGCCGGCAACGACGACATCATCACCAGTGTGCCGCCTGCCAACCGCATTGTGCAGGCACTGGCTGTGACGGCTGTCGACCACAACCTGTATCCTACCGATTTCACCGACTACGGTCCTTGCTCCGATATCTCGGCTCCTGGCCGAAACATCACGAGCGCCTATCCTGGCGGCACCTATAAGTCGATGGATGGCACCAGCATGGCGGCTCCCATCGTGTCGGGCGCAGTAGCACTCATGAAGTCGGTCAAGAAAGACCTCACTGTGGTGCAAGCGCGCAACGTGCTCTTCCGCACCGGCGCCGACGTGTATGGCTGGGTACCGCCCATGGTGCTGCTCGACCGCGCTCTGCAAGGAGTGATGAGCGGCAACTTCAATACTCCTCCCGCGCGAGAAATCAAGGGTGTGCCCGGTGGAGTGAATGCTGGCAGTGCCGGTAGCATATACCACTTGGGCGGCGGCTCAGGCATCATCGACGAGATGGGTGTGAGCGACGACGACGACCAGAGCAACTACTACGGCATCGTGCGCGTCGTGAACGGCCGCCCTGTCATAGCCGGCTACGGCGATGTGGCCGTGGGCGATGGCACAGGCACCGTCGTTGACCCTAGCTACGAGGGCGATAACGACGACTCAGATTACTACGACGACGGCAGCGACTATGACTACATCTTGCGCCAAATCGCCGAGTATGAGCGACGCATCAAAGAATTGAAAAAACAACTTCCCAATAATTGAAAAAAATAACAGCAGAAAATGAACGAACAACTTAAATTTTCTTGGGGACACATCGTGGCATTAATCGCGCTCATCGTGATATGCTACTTCACCTTTGTGGGCACTGCCTATCTCACCGACTGCAACTTCATGAAGGCCACCGTGGTGATGATCATCGTGGGCGTGGTGCTGCTTGCCGTCTTCATAGGCGCACAAATCCTGAAAGCCACCAATCACAAATTTGGCAAGAAGATCGTGCTGGAGCGTTGCCTGATATTTGGCTCGCCCTTGATTTTCATCGCTTGCCTTTACCCCTATTTCCACTGCTTCACCGTCTACAACCAGAACGCTGAAATCAGCCAGAACTTCACCACCGCCATCAAGGCGTCGCAGTCGATGTTTACCGACTATGAGGCCTATGCCAACCAGCGCATAGCCAACTACAACAAGATGCTGGGCCAGGTGATCGCCAACCGCCAGAGCAACCCGCAAGCCTTTGCCGGGTGCGGCTTCAGCGAGGGCAAGCAGAATTACCAGAAGGACAACATGCTCAAGACTTTGAGGCTGCAACTGCTCTCTGAGAATTTCACCCGCCTCAAGACCGAGGCCATCAAGTGGATAGGCAACTCGAGCAAGGGAGCCTCGATATGGAACGTGTTTCTGCTGGGCAACACCCGCCAAATCAAGGCCGCTATCCACGACTGGGACAAGCAGCTCTCCACCATGTCGGCTGGCAAGCTGAGCAACGAGGAGTATGGCGGCATCAACCACGTGGAGACCTTCAACGAGGCCAGCGCGAGCTTGGAGACCGTCGACAAGGGCTTGGATAGCGTGTCGGCTCTCTTCTCGGGCAGCGGGACTCCATCGATTATCTCATTCTTCCTCGTCGTGGTGCTCTATTGCGCACTGCTCTTCCCCTACTTCCTGCAAGACCGCAACACCAAGAGCATGTATACGCTCGCTGGCAAGCGCAAGGGAGGCGACATCGAGGAATACCTGCCTCAACAGCAGCAGCATGATACCGGCAGCGAGACTCGCGACACCAGCAGCTTCGACCACGAGGCACCCCGCAGAAATGACAGGGCTGTGGCCCCGCCAGCACAAAGTGATGATGATGACTCATTCACGCTCTAAAAGACATTGATCATGGCAAACAAGAAAGATATATTAAAAAACATATTCAAGTACAATGCCGAGGAGCTGGCAGCCGCCATCAAGGCAGGCGACGTCACTCTCTATGAGTTGAGCAAGACGGGCAACCTGCTGCCCAGCACGCGCCGCCGCATCAATGCAATCCTTGCACGCGACGGGGCTACCGGCCAGCAACCCGCACCGTCCAGCGACGAGCCGTCATCGCCCAGCGAGCAACCTATCTCGCCCAGCGACGAGCCATCGGCACCCGGCAACCCGCCAGCCCCGAGCGAGCAAGTGGGCTGGGAAAGCACCGGCGACGACACGCAAGAGGCAACCTACGGCTCAAGTGCCACTAGCCAGGGCGTGTTTCAAAAGCCATTCTCGTTTCAGGGCCGCATCAGGCGCACCGAGTACCTGCTCACCGCGATGCTGCTCACGATATATAGCATCGTCATAAACTTTATCGCTCTCGCGCTGTCGGGATTGAAGATGGAAGAGGTGATGTACAACATCCACGCCTTGTCCAACATTTCGCTCTATTTTGCCATCTACGGCTTGCTGGTGCTGCCTGGCATATATTTCTCTCTGACGCAAGGCTGCAAGCGATGCCACGACTTCGGGCTCACGGGCTGGCTGCAACTCGTGCCACTCTTCCCGATTGTGATGCTCTTTGTGCCCGGGCAACCAGGCGCCAACAAATACGGAGAAAATCCTAGATAACAATTCAACACGACACATATAATATAATATGCAAAACAAGGAAACAATACTTGACAACGTATCGGACTACTCGGCCGACCAGCTAGTGAAATTTATCAACAAGGGCATAGTTACCTATAGCGAGCTATGCAACGATACCGATGGTCAATTCTCGGCATCGTTGCGCCACGAGGTGGAGCGCAAGCTCGAGAGCATGCAGAACACCGAAGACGACTTGTGGAACGACACGCTGCAGGCCAACACCATACCCGCTTTCAGCAACTACCTCTCGTCCTATCCCAATGGCGAGCACGTGAATGAGGCCATGCAACACATCGCAGCACTATCGCAAGGCGCGGCAAGCCCCGACGATGGCATGGTGCCCCCGCCAGTGCCCACCGACGTGTGGGAGACCGTAGACCAAAACAACATCGAAGACCTGCGGCAGTTCGTCAGGAACAATCCCGGCAATCCTCATGTGCAAGAGGCCCGCAAGCTCATCAACAAGCTCTCGATCGAGAGCATCGACACCTTCGACCCCGAGTATCTTGCCAAGAAGGTGAAAAACATCGAGACCGACCAAAGCGTCATCAACAAGGACAACGAGATTTTCGACACCATCACCAGCTACCTGAACCGTGGCAAAATCACGACCAACGACATCATCGAGATGCTGCGTGAAGACCACAACATCTTCAGCGCCACAGTGGTGCAAAATCTGCTCGAGGAGGGCTTCCTGGAATATGGCGACTTGATGAGCGTGGGCATCGACCAGGACTTCTTGCGCAACCTGGCCAACGACGTGCGCACCCGCTCATTCCCAGCCCCCGAGCCGCTCGAGAAAATCAACAAGGTATCGACCGAGGTCTACTTCTGGGGCATTCCATCGTCGGGCAAGAGCTGCGCCTTGGGCGCCATCTTGAGTGTGGCCGGCAACGGCCTGGTGGCCCGCTCTATGAGTCAGGACCCCGACTGCCAGGGCTATGGCTACATGCGTCGCCTGGCAGCCCTCTTCAACGAGGACGGGCAAGTGAGTACCCTGCCGCCCAGTACCTCGATCTTCTCGACCTACGAGATGGGATTTGACCTCGAGGACCAAGAGGGCAAGATTCACCCCATCACCTGTGTCGACCTCGCCGGCGAGCTCGTGCGCATCATGTATAAGAGCGACGCCAACGAGCCGCTCAACGACGACGAGAACGACGCCCTCGACACCCTCACCCGCGTGCTCATCGACAACCGCTCGACCAACCAGAAGATGCACTTCTTTGTGATCGAGTACAATGCCGACGACCGCCTCTACGAGGGCCTGCCCCAGAATGTGTATCTCGACTCGGCTTTGCGCTACATCCAGCGCACCGGCATCTTTAAAAACGACACCGACGCCATCTACATCATGATCACCAAGGTCGACAAGGTGAATCCACAGCAAGGCAGCGTCAAGGATGTGCTCAGGGATTACATCAGCTCCAAGTATCTGGGCTTCTACAACGGCCTGGAGAAAATATGCCGCGACTATGAGATCAACAACGGGCGAGTCGAAGTCATACCTTTCTCGCTCGGCGAAATATGCTTCCAGACCTATTGCCGCTTCAACGACCGCCGCGCTTCGGCAGTGGTGCGCAAGCTGCTGGAACGCACCAAGGGTATGAAAAATGGAAAATTACAACGTAGATTAAACTGGTTTAAAAAATGAATAAATTAGGTTTCGCTATCAATTTTGCAAGTCAGGGCGCAGCCCTGGCACTTGTGGCCAACGACGGCCCATGGTCAAAGAAAGTGGTAGACTCGCGCAGGTTTGTCACCCTGCTTGCAGGGCTTGAGAATCCCAGCAGCGTGGTCACCTTCCTCTCGTTCGACGCCACAGGCTGCTTCATGACGTTGCTCAAGACCATAAGCGGCCGCAGCAACGACTATCTGAGCGGCTGGGTATATATCCCCAACACCGTGGAGATCACGGGCGACCAGATGATGCAGGTGCACAACTACGTGCGCCAAATCCTGCTCACCGTCTCCAACCTTGCCACCGTGAGGAGCAACATCATGCAATTCTTCGCACAAGAGCTCCCCACCAAGCCCTACGCTATGGCCTATGTGCCATCGCAAGGCGACCTCTACGGCGTGCGCTACGTCGACGCCAGCACCCTGCCTCAACTGCTGGGCGCCGATAGATACCAGCAAGTATACAACGGCTTCCGCGCCATCTTCTTGATCGACCGCAGCCAGGGCATCTCCATCAGGCCCGAGCTGGTGTCGAAGTTTCGCGACCTCAGCCAGCAGCCCATGCAGCACTACTGCGTAGTCAAGACGCCCACCGATCGCGACGTGCCAGGAGTGGGCCGCGGCGTGGAGGTGACCTTCGCCCTGCATGGCCAGCCCGAGCATCCCTTCAATGCGCCCCAGTGGGTAGTGGCTGGCTCCCAAGTGCGCATCGCCATCAAGAAGCGTGGCTATCAGGACCAGTCCTATACCTATGTGGTCACCCATCAGGATGTGCAAGAGTTCCCCAAGCCCCAGGCAGCCTCGAGCGGCCATGGCTGGAAGAAGAGGGTGAACGCAAGCATGTTTGTAATCACCGACGGGCAAGGACACCCGGTACGGCCCAATAAGATTCTCGTGAATGGCATCGATGTGATGCGCAGCGACGCCACCCTCTCGGAGGAAGATTGCCGCAATGCCACAGTCACTGTGATCGCTGCCGGCTATGAAGAAGCCCAAATCCACGTCTCGCTCAACAGCGGCAAGGTGTCAATCACGCTCGCCAAGAAAGCCTTAGTCATTCAAGACCACATCGTTTTGGCCAACGGACACATCGAGCCATTCACTATCGAGGCCAAGCACATGTCGAGCTACTATCCTGGCGAAGAACTCCTCGAAGGCTACACCTACGATCGGGAAAAGCGAGCCTATGCCCTCAACAGCGGCTTCGTGTGGAAGCAACGCCTGCTGGGCGTGGTGGCAGGCATCGTCCTGGCCGTCGTCGTCGTCGCAGCACTTGGCTACACCGTTTTCGACTGGTTTGGCAGCAACGCAAGCAAGGACCAAGAGACCGTCAATGTAGAGGAAACGCAGAGCAGTGCCAATCAAGACTCCAACGCCAAGGTGGCCGACTATCTGCAAAACAATGCGTCGTGGACCAAGAGCAAACTGACTGATCTGGGCGCCCAAGACCTCTTCAAGCACCTGAACGAGTTTGACGTAGATGGCATCAAGCAAGATGCCAACAAGTACAATTCACCCAACCTGCAGCAAGTGGTCAACGCCCTCAATGGCAAGACCCAAATTCAATTGCAGGGCAAAGCCGAGGGTGGCACCTATTGCAAGCCGGGCGACGAAGCAATCAATTGGCGCAATTATATCGACTGGATCAACAAGCCCATCGAGGCGCAACAGCCCGAGCCCGCGCCTGCTCCCCAAGTGAAAGAAAAGCCAGAACCAGCAGCTAAGCCCGCACCAGCACACAAGCCCGCTCAGGCAGCTAAGCCCGCCCAAACGACCAAGCCTGACCGATCGGCCAAGTCCGAGAAAGCAGCCTCATCAAGCAAGAAAGCATCCAAAGACAATCAAAAAAATGCTGCCTCCAATCCTTCCTCGGCCAAGAAATCCAAAGATTCAAGCAAGGGCAATGCAGGTGGTGGCAACTCTGGCGGCAATACTGAACATAAAACTCGTGGAGGACTTTAATAACAAAAAGCATTATGAAATCAACAGTTAAAATATTAATACTTTTGGCCTGCGTCGTACTGGCCTTTGGCGGCGTTATGATTTACGCCAAGACACGCGTGTCGCCCCCCATGGAGCTCAAGCAGGTGAACCAATATACCGAGGAGTACAACAAGTGTATCAACTCGCTCTCAAACACAAGGAATCCCGACCTCACCTTCAACTCGAGCATCGACCTGATCAATGTGTTTGCTCGCGAGAAGAAAATCGACAAGGAGCAGGCCAGCAAGGGCCGCGACCAGCTCGTGAGCAGCTATGCGCCCATCTTTGCCCGCCGCTGCTATGGCGTGTTGAAAGGAAGCTCTTGGAGTGAGAGCGCGCTGAGCAACATGACCAGCACCATAGCCACCCTGCGCGGCATGACCATCAAGGGCGACGACTCGGCCCTCAAGAAATCGACCCGCGACTCGCTCGCTCAAGTCGAAAACATCGTGGGCAAGTATCACAAGGCGCTGGCCGTGAGCCAGCAGGGCGGCTTCACGAGCGTGGCGGCCGCCAAGTCAACCATCGCCCAAGCCAACCAATATGCCAGCGACCCCTGGCTCAAGCATTGCGCCAGCCTGGTGAGTGCGCTGCATAGCGTGAGCAGCCGCATAGGCGAGGCCCACTATAGCCGGGTTGTTGCCGCAGTGAGCAGGCTTGCCAACTACCGCTCATTCTCCTCGCTCGAGAGCTACAATGCTGGCGCAGTGAAAGCTGCCCAGGCTGCCATCAACGAGTACAAGAGCGCATCCTCGATCTATAGCAACAGGCACGACACCAGCGGCCTCTCTTCCAAGGCTGCAAGCTACTACAACGCTGCCTACAATTACTTCAAGACCCGCGCCATCGACCAAGCCGAGGAAGTGAACGACGATGACAATGGCGAAGAAGTTGACGTATAACAACATAAAACGACAACAATGAAAAAATTCATATCTTTCATATTACTGGGGGGGCTCGCCATTTTAACAGCAGAAGCCCAGACTGGCGCCAAAGCCCCAGCTGCCCAGACTGAACAAAATATTCAAGGCTCTGTAAACTTGCCACTCGAGCAATATGAAAAGCTCCAAAAACAGCTCTTTTCTGCTGAAAATGAGGCTAAAGACTATAAAATGAAGGCCGATGAGGCGATAAAGAAAGCCGAAGCCCTGCAGAAACAAATCGACGCTAACGCACAGGGTGGCATGGATGCTCAGAAGCAAATCTCTGATTTGCAGAATGAAAACACAAAACTAAAGAATGAGATTGTGCAGTTTAAGGGCGAACAGAGAGCTGCAAAAGCAAAATCCGACAGCTTGAAAGATGCCAGAATTGCTCAGCTCGAGGGTAGCATCGATTCCTATAAAGCGCATGCCGACAGCATGGATAAGCAACTTATCACAATAGCCAGCAACTTCTTGTATATCCCCTATGAGGAATATAGCGTCAAACTGGCCATCGAGTCATTCAATGCAGCCTCCAACCAGGCGTTGAAAAACAAGTATGCCATCCGCCTCAAGATGCTGCAAAACTATAAGCAAGACATGCAAGACGTGCTAAATTTTGTGAGTAAAGACTATGGAGCGGCTATCACCAACCCTTTCTCTTCAGGAGGGAAACAGTCAACGACAGGCTCATTACAAAATCAAAGTTTCTATAAGCGCTATGCCAGCTATGGTGACTGGGATACCTATTTGGGCAAAATTATCATGAAAATCAAAGCCCAAATAGCGCAAGGAAATCCTGATTTCAAAAGCATAAGAAGAGAACTTAAACATTATCTAAATGAAAAGTAATAGTTTTAAAATAATCATGATACTATTGCTGGCAGCTTGCTCATGGCAGGCTGCCCAAGCGCAAAGCATGCAGGAACAGCAACGCGAGGCCGCAATCAACGACTCACTCATACTCGTGGAGCCCGATGCCTATCAAACAGCTCTGAGTGCCAACACGCGCAGTGCCTTCAGCCACTACTTGAGCGACTACACCGCCACCAACAGCCGTGGCAAGATGGTGTATAAGCCCATAGCTAACAAGCTGCACGTGCTCGACATCGCCCGCCGGCTGAAGGATATGGACTTGTGGGACGCAGCCTGCAAAGCCAACACGATTGACGCCTACAACATCTATATGCAAAACAGCAAGGTGCACGCCTACAACCAGCAAGCCAAAGATGCCATTGCCAAGTTGAGCGCCCAAAATGCCAGCACACTTGCTGCTGCTGGGAACAACTCAGCGAGCAATCAAGTCGTCGACACCGACAATGATTTAGACTTGAGCGCGATGAGCAGCAGCAGTGCAAGCACAAGCACGCCCGCCCCGAGCTCGAGCGATGTTGTGACCATGTCGACAACCGCCTACAGCACGCTCAATGCCCAACTCAACAAGATGCAAGAGGAGAACAAGGATCTTCAGGCAAAAAACACGTCGCTCAACGACGAACTCTCGCAACTCAAGGCAAAGCAGGCCGGCATTCAGGTGCAGTCGAGCAGCACTCCCACTCAAGCGGTGGAAAAGCACGGCGACGACGTGACAATACCCTATGCCACCTTCCAGGAGCTCATTGCTCAGCAAGACGAAATCAGAAACTGGCAAACCAAATATGTAGAGCTCAAAAAACAGACCGACGCCGAGCGGGAATCAACCCAGCAGCAGCTCTCTGACCTGCGCAGTCAGCTGAACGGTAACGAACCCGTCAGCAACGAGAATCCCGCTGCGCCTGCGCCCAGCCAGCCCGCTGCAAGCGCCCAGCCCACCATGAGCGCCCAGCCAGCAGCCACGAGCGAACATACCGTCGACATCGAGAACCGCCTGATTGGCATCGCTAGCAATTTCCTCTATATCCCCTACGACGACTATAGCGTGAAACTGGCCATCGAGGCCTTCAATGCCGTGCAAGACCAGGCATTGAAGTCGAAGTATGCCAACCGCCTCGAGATGCTGCAAAATTACAAGCAAGACATGCAAGATGTGAAAAGCTATGTGAACGCCAACAATGGCGTGACCCTCAATATCGACACATTCCAGGCCCTGCCATTCTACAAGCGTTATGCCAGCTATGGCGACTGGTCGACCTATCTGGGCCAAATCATCAAGAATATAGAAACAAAAATCAAGAATGGAGACACCAATTTCACCGATCTCAAAAACAAATTGAACTCATAATAATATTAAATGTAAACAGAAACTATGAAAAAAACTTTTCTTAAAACAATCATGTTGCTCCTCATGGCACTGTGCTCGTGGCATGTGGCACAAGCACAGAGCCTGACGGCGCTATCCGATCGCGACGCGATGATCAACGACTCACTGAGCGAAATTGAGCCCGATGCTTACCAAGAAGCCATCGAGGCCAACACACGCGAGGCCTACAACAATTTTCTGCACGACTACACCGCCACCAACAGCCGCGGCAAGATGGTGTATAAGAAGATTGCCAACAAGCAACATGTGCTCGACGTGGTGCACCGTCTCAAGGATTTAAACCTGTGGGAGGTCGCAAGCAATGCCAACACCGTGGCATCCTACAACATCTACCTGCAAAACAGCAAGATGCACCTCTTCGACACCAATGCCAAAGAGGGAATCGACAAGCTGAATGCCATAAAGGACTGGCAACAGGTGAGCGCGAGCAATTCGATTCCTGTGTTGAAAGCTTACTTAGAGAAGTACCCCAAGACACCCTATTACACCGAGGCGATAAGCAAGGTGACCGAACTCGAGTGGCAACAGTTGCAAGGCTCCTTGAATGCCAGCGATTGGGAGGCCTTTGCAAAGCAATACCCACAGTCGTCGCATGCCGCCGAAGCCCAAAAGAAAGCTCACCAGCTACATGGCGAGAACTACTACAAAGAGGGCGATCTGCTCTCGGCCTACAACGAATTCACTGCCGCCGGAGGCCGTTCGGCCCTGCCCTATCAAGACGCCAGCATGTATGACGCCAGCAAGGAATACTACGACTACATCAATCTGGACAAGAACGACGAGGTAAAACTCAAGGCTTATCTCGACAGCCACCCACAAGGAAAATACGCCAACGAAATCTCCAACATGTATGCCTTGGCCCTGGCCAGCGAGGTCAACATGTACAGTAGTAAAAAAGTGTATAACAACATCTACGCCTATGCCAAAGACAACAAGACGCGCAGTGCCATTGGCAAAATACAAGGTGAGATGCACCACAAGCGCATCATGGAAGATGGCGGCTACGTGCAACTTGCTTTCTCACTCGACGGAGGCTACAACGTTGCCACTAGCGACTCCTCCATTTACTACATCAATGCAGGAGTGGGAGTGAGATTTGGAAACTTCATGACGCCTGTTCAATTTGAAGTGGGTGTGTTGCCAGGCATGCTTGCAGTTGGCCATTCCTCGGAAAATAAAAGGGATGAATATGGCAACCGCAATGAAGATAAACTCAATTTTCACATGCCTTGCTATGGCAAAATCAAAGTCAATTTAGTGCACACAAGCGCACGCACAAGGCTGTTTGCCGCAGGCATGGGATGGTATAATGCAGTGAAAGTAAAGGAGCAAGAAAACAACTTCGCGGTGGGCGGCGGCCTTGGCATATCTGGCCGAAACGTCGACTTCACCGTGTATTATAAGCAAGGTCTCGGCAACAATGACAACCTGCCCGACAAGTACGTAGGTGCCTCGATCACCTACTACTTCAAGTAGTCATCATCTTAAGAGGAAAAAATTGAGAAGCTAAGCGGCTGGTTCAAGCTGCTTAGCTTCTCTGTTTTTATGTGGTGCGCCTGAAAGGACTCGAACCTTCACGACAGGTGTCACTAGATCCTAAGTCTAGCGCGTCTACCAATTCCGCCACAAGCGCGAGTTGTTTTGCTCTATCGAGTGCAAAGATACGACTTATAATTAAGATTTGAAAATTATGCTTGGTTTTTCGACCTGGCGCAGCACGATTTAGGACTCTGGCGCAGCCCGATTTAGAGCTACATGCCGCCGCGCTGGCTGGCGAGGATCTGGAAGGCGCGCTCGAGCAGGGTGTCGCGGCCATGGGCCTTGTCGTCGGGGGTGATGTTGACCTCAACGTCGGGCGCCACGCCAAACTCGGTGAGCTGGCCGTCGACGTCGCTTATCACGGCTGCCGAGAAGCGCACGCTCCAGCCGTTGGGCAGCTCGCTGGTGAAGGGCAGGCCGCAACCGCCGCCTGTGGTGTCGCCCACGATGGTGACGCCGGGCAGGTGCTTCATGATGGAGACGAAATTGTTGGTGGCCGAGAAGCTGCCGCGGTTGCAGAGCACTACCACGGGCTTGCTGTAGTGGATGCGCTTGGGGTCGGGGGTGAAGTAGTAGTCGTAGGGCTTGGAGAAGTCGTCGTGGCCGGGCCCGGTCTTGTGGCTCAGGCTGCCCACCTTGGTCTTCTGGGTGATGAAGCGCTTCACGAGGGTCTCCACATTGGTGAGGTAGCCGCCGCCGTTGCTGCGCACGTCGATCACGAGGCCGTCGCTGCTGGCCAGGTAGTTAAATATGTTGTCGAGGTTACCCTCGCCTATCCCGTTCTCAAAGCTGCCGTAGTACATGTAGCCAAAGTTGTTGCTCAAGATTTGATACTTGATGCCGCTCACGTTGCGGTAGTCGAAGTTGAGGTAGTTCTCGTCGATCACGCGGCGGTCGTAGTTCACGGGGTATTGCTCCCATATCCAGTAGCGCGACACGTCGCTGCCCGAGATGAGGTTGGTGTGGCCGTCGCGCAGCTCCTTGAGCATGTCGCCGCACAGGTCGAAGAGCTCGGTGCTGGTGATGCCCGGGGCGATGCGGGCGCGATAGGCGTTGCCCACCGAGTCCCAGTCGATATTCTTGTACTTGAAAAAGGTGTAGTGCTCGTCGATGGCGGTCCACAGGGCGTCGAAGTTGCCCATGGCGTCGTTGCTGAACTCCTCTTGCTCGTGGCATGCCGTGAGCGAGGGCAGGAGTGCCGCAAGCAGCACGATGATGTATAGCGGTGATTTACTATGATGCATATTGCTCTCCTCCTGTTTTTTTTAATATTGCGGTGAAATGATGCGGTGGGCCGGTTTCAGCTTCTTGCCGTGGCTCAGGCTCAGGAACTCGCCGCCTATGCCGATGACCAGGGCATGGGTGAAGATGTGGGTGTTGATGTGATTGATCCACGAGGTCTCGATGCGGCCGCGATAGCCCAAGCGCAGGGTGGTGCCGCCCAGGCGGAAGTCGGCCGTGAGATAGCTTGTGAGATCGAAGCGGTTGCCCCACCACCCGAAGTGTGCCAGGCCGTGGTGGTTGCCCACATATATCTCATAGTAGGCCTCGTCGTAGTCGGGCGAGAAGAATGCGCCCGCCACGGGCAACGAGCCCTCGTAGCGCAGGCTCAGCTGGCGGCCCCACAGGGTGGTGTTCCACACGGCCATGGCGTTGACGCCCACGGCCCAGTGAATTTTGGCCGAAACCACATTGTTGCTGTTGTTGCTGTTGTAGATGACGCCGCCGCGAAACTGCGTCATGGGGCCCACCATGAGCTGGGTGCCGCTCAGCGCCACGTCGCGCCAGCGGTGCATCATCGACCAGCGGGCCTCGGCCATGAGCGAGTGCATGGTGTGGTTGCCGGCGGGATTGTGGGTGTGGTCGTAGTCGACGTCCACCTCGAGCTGACGCGTAAAACGCTCGGGGTTGAAGCCAGTGGCCTGGAAGTGCTCGTAGCCCAGCCTGAAGTTTTGCCCGTGATAGGCAATGGGGGTGAGATAGCTGTCGAGCAGCGAGGCATGGCCCACGTCGAGGGTGAACATGTGCAGCACAGGGCGCAGCACCTGGGCAGCAGTGTCGCTCTGGGCACTTGCCGGCACTGCTAGCCCCGCAGTTGCGGCACAGCAGAGAAGCACGGCCGCTATTTTATTTCGCAGGCTCATCGGCATCGTTGTCGCCGTCGGTATCGTTGTCGCCGTCGTCAAAGAGGCGAGTTTGCCCCGTCAGGCGGTCGCGCACTTGGGTCTGGTCAATCACGTCGTCGCTGGCGGTGGCATTGTCGCCGGTCGCTACCACATCGCTGTCGAGGTCGGGGGCCACTTCGGCGGCAGGCTGCTCCTGCTCGGGCACCTCGCTTGGCTCAAGCTCGGTCACGGTGTCGACAGCAAAATTCGACACGCGCTTGCCTTTGGCCTTGAAGCTCTTCACGGCGATGTAGTCGTCGGCATCAATCTCCAGCGGCTCGCGGAAGGCGTCGCCGCCGCCAAATTTCACCTCGAAGCGCGGATACCGCTCGTCGGTGAGCAGAATGAGGCGGGAGTCGGGATTGCCGCCTATCATGTTCTGCTTCTTGGCGTTGTCGTCGAGCGTGAAACGCTTGATGTAGTAGTAGCCTTGGTCGGCATCGTCGACGATGGCGGTCCACACTTTGCCCTCGTCGTATTTCTCGATGCGCAGTATGCCCTCGTCGTAGTGGTTGTTCTCGTCGCTGGTGGTGGTGTAGAAGTCGCCATTCTTCATAATCACCAGCACATGGTCTTGACCGCCAAACTTGCCCAGCGAGCGCCCGTGGCCCTCGTAGTTGATGCGCAGAATGTCGGGGTCGAACCACACCTCGCGGTCGCCCAGCGTCGACACGCCTCGCTCCTTGAGCGAGATGCGGTGCACCTCGTTCTTGGTCACGATGTTGCCGCGGGCGGTCTTGCCCTTGATGGCGAGCTTAGAGAGGTCGACGTCGAATTGCAGCACCTTGAGGCGGAACTTGGGCTTGAGGGTGACGCGCAGCACACCGGCCTCGCCGTTGGGATTGGCGGTGAACCACAGTATCTTGCTGCCGGGCTTGCCCTGGGTCACATCATACTCCTTGTCGCGCGTGACGCCTGTCACGGCAAAGCGCTTCATATACACGATGCCGCCGCGGCCGTCCTGGTAGAGCACGTTGTAGATGGTGCGCTTGTCGTTGCGGTTAAACACGTTCACATAGAGCACATTCTTGCCCACATATATCTTGTCGCCCACCTTGATGACCTTGTACTTGCCATCCTTGTAGAAGATGATGATGTCGTCGATGTCGCTGCAGTTGCATATGTACTCGTCCTTCTTGAGACTGGTGCCTATGAAGCCGTCGGCGCGGTTGATATAGAGCTTCTCATTGGCCACTGCCACCTTAGAGGCCACAATGGTGTCGAAGTCGCGAATGATGGTGCGCCTGGGGTGCTGGGGGCCGTATTTCTTCTTCAAGTTGGAGTACCACTCGATGGTGTAGTCGACCAGGTGGGCCAGATGGTCGTCGATCTCGGCAATGCGGTCGTTGAGCATTGCGATGTAGTTGTTGGCCTTGTCGATATTGAATTTCAAGATGCGTCCCATCTTGATTTCGAGCAGCTTGAGGATGTCGTCGCGAGTGATCTCGCGGTAGAACTTGGGCTTATAGGGGTCCAAGCGCTTGTCGATGTGGGCCACAGCGGCATCCAGGTCCTTCGACTGCTCAAAGGGGCGGTCCTTGTAGATGCGCTCCTCGATAAATATCTTCTCGAGCGAGGCAAAGAATAGTGATTCCTCGCTGTCGTGCCGCTGGTAGTTGAGTTCTTTCTCCAGGATGTCCTTGGTGCGGTCTACGCTGAAGCGCAGCAGGTCGCTCACCGAGAGGAACTGGGGCTTCTCGTCCTTGATCACGCAGCAGCAGGGCGAGATGCTGGTCTCGCAGTCGGTGAAGGCATAGAGGGCGTCGATGGCGTTGTCGCTCGAGGTGCCGGGCATGAGGGTCACGATAATCTCGGCCGTCGAGGCGGTGTTGTCGTCGATTTTCTTGATTTTGATTTTGCCCTTCTCGTTGGCCTTGGTCATCGACTTGATGAGCACGTCGGTGGTTTTGCCGTAGGGAACGTCCTTGACCAGCAAGGTCTTGTTGTCGATTTTCTCAATCTTGGTGCGCACGCGCACGCTGCCGCCGCGCTCGCCGTCCTTGTAGTTGCTCACGTCGATGTAGCCGCCCGTGGGGAAGTCGGGATAGAGGTGAAACTCCTCGCCCTTGAGGTAGGCAATGGCGGCGTCGATAATCTCGTTGAAGTTGTGCGGCAGTATCTTGCACGAGAGGCCCACGGCGATGCCCTCGGCGCCTTGTGCCAGCAGCAGGGGGAACTTGGCCGGCAGGGTGATGGGCTCTCGGTTCATGCCGTCGTAGCTCAAGGTCCAGTCGGTCACTTTAGGGTCAAACACCGTCTCGAGGGCAAACTCCGAGAGGCGTGCCTCGATGTAACGGCCGGCTGCCGCGCCGTCGCCGGTGAGGATGTTGCCCCAGTTGCCCTGCGTGTCGATGAGCAGGCCTTTCTGGCCCAGCTGCACCAGGGCAGAATATATCGAGGCGTCGCCATGCGGGTGATAGTGCATGGTGTCGCCCACGATGCCGGCCACCTTGTTGTAGTGGCCGTTGTCGCTCTCCTTCATCACGTGCATGATGCGGCGCTGCACCGGCTTGAAGCCGTCCTCGATGTGTGGCACGGCACGCTCCAGTATCACGTAGCTGGCATAGTCGAGAAACCAGTTCTCATACATGCCCGAGAGCTGCAACTTCTTATCTTTAGGTACCTGATAGGTCGAGTGCGCGCTGGGCTGCACAGCGTCGTCGTCGCCCGCGGGCGAGGACTGTTGCCCCTCGTTCAACTCTTCAGGATTTTTCTCGTCATCTTTCATATTGGAGTAATATAGCCCTATTATGGCAATTAACCTACAAAAGTAGTCATTTTTGCCCAATTTTGCAAAATGCACCCTTGCCCTTCATCATGGTCAATTTCACGACAAAAAGGGCTGCCCCACGCGACAGAGGGCAGCCCAATTTTTCACGATACAAAATTTTAAATTTAGGACAGCAATCTTTGCTCATGCGCCACTCAACACGCATGGCACGTGCATCTCATCTCATACAGAATCTTGATAAGTCATAATCGCAGAGGGGGATATGCGTTGTTGTATTTTCAGGTTGCAAAATTAGCTGGAATGATTTTACGAGGATTTCAATTCAGCAACATTTTATTTCAACCTAGAGCTGGAAATCGACGGGAAATCGCAGCACGTCGCTCAATTGAAATCATTTGTTCCACGATTGAATCGTTGCCTAAATGCATTGCCCCCGCGATTGCCAGCCACATTAAATCGCATGAAACAAAGCCCCGCAATCATAAGAATAACAATAATAATGAGCTAATCACATGATGAGTAACATGAATAGAATCGGCAGTATCGCTCTGGGAGCGTTACTCCTGACGGGCGCGGCCACTTTGCCTGCCGGCGCCCAGTTCAGAGGCCTCGGCAACAAGCTGAAAAGCAAAGCCCCTCATTAGGCACCGTCTTCTACTCAGGCATGACGGTGAGGCTCACTGCACGTTGCGCCTCCTGTATTCTGTGGGCGTGATGCCGCACACGTTCTTGAACGCCCTCACGAAGTTGCTGTAGTCGCCGAAGCCCGACTTGTCGGCCACTTCGTTGAAGTTCATCTGCTGATTTCTATCGAGCAGCATCTTCGCCCTTTTGATCTTTATGCGTTGTATGTAGGCCGTTGGTGTGCAACCCGTTATCGCCACCATCTTGCGGTGAAACTGCCTGTTGCTCATGCATAGGTTTGACGCGACGAGCGTCACATCGACACTTCCGTTGCGGCTGAGCTGCATATATACTACATCCGACACCTTTGTGAGGAAGCGCATGTCGGCTGCGGCGGCGGCGGGCTGTGCCGTTTGCTGTCTCCCGTCGTCGGTGCGTTCGGCGTCGGCCTGCGCGTACTTTTGTTGCAAGAGCCGCCGTCCTTCGAGCAGTTTCTCTACTCGCGTGAGCAACTCGTTGTCGTTGAAAGGCTTCGTGATATAGGCGTCAGCCCCTGCCTCCAGTCCGCGTATGCGTTCCTCTTCTGTGATTTTTGCCGTAACGATGATGATGGGTATGTGGTTGATGATGTCGTTGCTGCGCACCTGCCGGCACAGCTCTATGCCGCCGAGGCCGGGCATCATCAGGTCGGTGATGATGAGGTCGGGCACTATCTGCTGCGTCTTCTGCAGACCCTCGTCTCCGTTTGTGGCATAGCTCACGGCATATTTTCCAGCAAGTATCGCTCCTATATATGCCGCGATGTCGCGGTTGTCCTCGATGATGAGCAGGCGGCACCGGCTGTCGCCGTCATCGCTGTCGGCAAGATCGGCTGCATCGGCTGCCGGCAATGCGGCGCGGGGCGCGTCGGCCTCGCCGACGGCATTCTTTATCGTATTTTTTATGGGGAAGGCGAGATGAAAAGCCGTTCCTGCGCCGGGCTCGCTCTCCACCGCGATGCTTCCTCCCACGGCATCCATTATCTGCTTGACGAGGGCAAGCCCCAAGCCTGTGCCGAGATGCTGCGATTCGGTATCTGCTTGATAGAACGGCTCGAATATATGGGCGAGGGTTTTCTTGTCCATCCCTTTCCCCGTGTCGGTGACGTCTATGAGCAGACGGTCGTCATGCCGCCATGCCGCCACACTGATTTTTCCGTATTCGGGCGTGAACTTGAAAGCGTTCGACAGCAGGTTGTTGATCACCTTGTTTATATATGCGGGCACGAAGTCCATCACCACTTCGCCTTTCGACAGATAGTGAAGTTCGATGTTACGGCTTTTGGCAAAGTCACGGTAGCTCTCCACAGCCATCGTCAGATATGCCATGATGTTGCCGTTGCGCCATTCTGCCTTGCCCACAGCCGACTTCACCTTTGCAATGTCGAGAATCTGGTTGATGAGTTCGAGCAAGGTTTTCCCCCTGCCGGTTGATGGTGAGTGCCTTTTCGCTCACGTCGGCCGCGCCGTTGTCTTGCAGGTCTTGGCTCAGTCCGAGAATCACGGTGAGCGGCGTGCGGAACTCGTGGGTAATGTTGGTGAAAAACTGCTCGCGCAGGGCTGAGAGCTTTTTCAGTGCCGCGTGTTTTTTCTGACGCAGGCTGTTTGTGTATATGCCAATGGTGACGATGAGCAGCAATATGGCTATCAGGGCGGCGGCTCCGAAAAGGAACTGCTCGCACGCTCCCGCTATCTGCTCTTCAAGTCTGCCGACAAGTGGA
>OMUK01000099.1 GCA_900314215.1 uncultured Prevotellaceae bacterium | reverse complement strand
AGCAACAAGGTTTTACCCTTATTTTCCTTCCACTGCAAAGGTAAGGTGGCCGTCCAAGCCCTGGATGTGTTTTTCATGTGGTGAATGCAACCAGCAGGGTGCGGCCCTCGTGGCCCTTCAGTGAGATGCCATGTGCATATACAACAAATGCCGTCATAATCATCGGTGATTATGGCGGCTGTGAGTTGCTGTGAAAGCTCAGGCGCGCTCAGGCGCCAGCAAGCTGAAAAATTAGTCCTTGTAAACCGTGTCGCTCACGCTCAGGCTGTAGCGGCCCTTGGCGCGACGGCGTGCCAATACCTTGCGGCCATCGCTGGTAGCCATGCGATGACGGAAACCATGCTTGTTAGCTTTCTTTCTGTTGGATGGTTGGAATGTACGTTTCATCTTTATTTATTTTTAGTAATTTTCTGCTTTTTAGAATTGCGAGTGCAAAATTACTGACTTTTTTGAAATTAAACAAGTGAGAAATCATTTTTTACCCACACATTTTTGCAAAATATCTCTATTTGGAGTAATTTTGCACTCGCATAGCAAGCAGAACACAATTAATAACAATATAAATTATAGCTATTTAAATTTATGATTAACGCTCAAGACATTAAAATCGGAACATGCATCCGCATGGACAACCAGCTCTATTTCTGCATCGACTTCTTGCACGTGAAGCCTGGCAAAGGCAACACCTTCATGCGCACCAAGCTCAAAAACGTTGTCGACGGCCGTGTTCTGGAGCGCCGTTTCAACATCGGCGAGAAGCTTGAGGACGTTCGCGTTGAGCGCCGCCCCTATCAGTTCCTTTACATGGATGGCAACGATGCCATCTTCATGAACCAGGAGACCTACGACCAGATTCCTATCCCCAAGTCGCTGGTCAACGGCGGTGACTACATGAAGGAAGGCGATGTGGTTGAGGTTGTGACCGACGCCAGCAACGAGCAAGTGCTCTATGCCGACATGCCCATCAAGACTGTGCTCGAGATCAAGTACACCGAGCCTGGTGTGAAGGGCGACACAGCTACCAACACCCTCAAGCCTGCCACTCTGGAGACCGGCGCCGAGATACGCGTGCCCCTCTTCATCAACGTGGGCGAGAAGATCGAGGTCGACACCCGCGACGGCAGCTACGTGGGCCGTGTGCGCTAAACCTCGCATTCACACAACACTGAATTCACATTTACACACCCATCGGCATCAGCACCCCACCGGCGCTGGTGCCTTTTTTTTGTCGCCTGGCCGCCTGTTTCACGTGGCTCGCGCGGCGCGGTGGGTGAACAATAGCTAAAATTAGCAACAAGATATTAAGCAGTGGGCACACATGCGTGGGGATATGGAAAATTTTCACTAAATTTGTGGGGTCTTAGAAATTGCGGCTCGTTACCGCAGTGATAGACCTCACAACACAATATTGCAATGAAAATCTCAACCTTCAAGATATTGATTATTGCCGCGGCCCTCTTGGTCGCCTCGCCAGTGCAGGGGCAAGAGAAGAAGCGCGACGGCAATGTGGAGAAGCGCGTCGAGGCCACGCTCTCCAAGATGAAACTGCAAGAGAAGCTGCAGTTGCTGGGAGAGTACAAGGGAGGCTTCAGCACCCATCCCATCACGCGGCTGGGCATACCCGAAATCAAGATGGCCGATGCCTCGATAGGCGTGCGCAACTACGGCAAGTCGACGCAATATGCCGCCTCGGTGGTGGGCGCCTCGACCTGGAACCGCGACCTCATGCACGACGTGGCAGCCCAGCTGGCAGCCGACTGCAAGGCCCGCGGGGTGCAGATGCTGCTCGGTCCCGGCCTCAACATCATGCGCGCGCCAGTGTGCGGCCGCAACTTTGAGTACTTGAGCGAGGATCCCTACCTCACTGCCGAGATGGGCGTGAGCTTCATCAATGGCCTGCAGGAGAATGGCGTGGCAGCCGTGGCCAAGCACTTTGCCCTCAACAACATGGAGTGGGGGCGCAAGCGCATCGACTCGCGCGCCGACGAGCGCACGTGCCACGAGATTTACTTCCCCGCCTTCAAGGCTGCTGTGGAGAAAGCCGATGTGGCAGCCCTCATGGACAGCTACAACCTGGTGAACGGCTTCTATGCTACCGAGAATGGCTGGCTCAACCAGCGCGTGGCCCGCAAGATGTGGGGCTTCGACGGCATCATCATGAGCGACTGGGGCGCAACCCACAGCACCGTGGCCGCCGCCAACTCGGGCCTCGACCTCGACATGGACGGCAAGGACAGAGCCAAATATTTCAACCCCGACAGCTTGCAGGCAGCCCTCGCTGCCGGCAAGATTACCGAGGCAACCATCAACGATAAAGTGCGCAACATCTTGCGCGTGATATACCGCTTCGGCTGGGACAAGAAGCCGAGCGGCAAGAAAGCCAACCTCGACAACGCCGATGGCGACATGATGGCCCTGCGCGAGGCCCAGGAAGGCATCGTCTTGCTGAAAAACGACAACCATGTGCTGCCTCTCAAGAAGGCCGGCAAGGTGCTCGTGCTGGGTCCCTTTGCCGATGCCAACGTGTATGGCGGCGGCAGTTCGCACGTCACGCCCCTGCGCTCGGTGAGCCTGCTCGCGGGCATGAAAAATACCCTGCGCGGCACCAAGGTGGCGGTGCCCAAGTCGGGCGCCAACATCGCAGTGTGCCACGACCTCTACATCGACCGCGGCGGCAACCATCCCGGACTGAATGTGGAGTACTACAACAATCAGAACCTGGGCGGCACGGCCATCGTGAAAGAGACCGTGAAGGGACTCAACTTCAACTGGGGCAAGAGTTCGCCCAACGAGGAAATCCTGGGCACCGACTACTACTCGGCCCGCTACACGGGCTACCTGAGAGTGCCCTCGTCGGGCACCTACCAGCTGGCACTCACCAGCGACGACGGCAGCCGCCTGTGGCTCGACGACGAGCTGGTGATCGACAACTGGTATGACCACACCAGCAAGACCGAGGCCACCGAACTCAACCTGCAGGGCGGTCGCGACTACAAGCTCAAGGTGGAGTACTACGAGGGCACCGGCGACGCCTCGCTGCAGCTGGGCTACCTCAAGGGCGACCTGGGCGGCAGCACGATTGCCGATGAGGCCAAGGGCTGCAATGCCGTGATAGTGACTGCCGGCTTCGGCAGCGATATTGAGAAAGAGGGCAAAGACCGCCCGTGGGCACTCCCCGAGGAGCAAGTGGACCTCATCAAGGAGGCCGCCGCTGCCTGCCCCAGCACCATCGTGGTGCTCTACACTGGCGGCGCAGTCGACGTGAGCAGCTGGATCGACCAGGTGAAAGGCGTGATATGGGCTGGCTATCCCGGCCAAGAGGGCGGAACGGCCCTGGCTCAGATTATCGCCGGCAAGGTGAACCCCAGCGGCCACCTCACTGCCACCTGGGGCAAGCGCTGGGAGGATTACCCCTGCCACGACAACTTCTATGAGAAAAAGGGCGAGAACGCCATCGACTATACCGAGCGCCTGCTTGTGGGCTACCGCGGATTTGACACGCAAGGCATCGAGCCGCAGTTCCCATTTGGCTACGGCTTGAGCTACACCACCTTTGCCGTGAGCAACCTCAAGGTGAAAAAGAGCAGCAAGGAGTGCAAGGTCACCGTCGATGTGAAAAACACCGGCAAGATGGCCGGCGCGCAAGTGGTGCAGGTGTATGTGGCACCGCAGAACGCAGCCGCCGGCGAGCCGGCCCAGACGCTGCGCGGCTTTGAAAAGGTGATGCTCAATCCCGGCCAGAAGAAGACCGTCGACATCATCCTCGACGACAATGCCTTCTCGACCTACAAGGTGCACCGCAAGGCCTTCACCCCCAGTCCTGGCAAGTACAATATCAAGGTGGGCTTCTCGTCGCGACAGCTGCCGCTCTCCAAGGAAATTGAGATCAAGCCCCAGGTGATCTATGTGCCAGCCCGATAAATTTGATTATTAACACCTATGGAATTTCAAGTAGCCAAAGAGTCAAGCAAGCGCCAAAACCGGCGCCCGCCCGTGCATCAGAGCGAGATAGGGAGCGAGCTGGGCAAGAAGCAGCCTCAGGACACCGAGATTGAAGAGGCTGTGCTGGGAGCCCTCATGCTCGAGAAGGACGCCTACTCGCAGGTGAGCGACATCTTGACTCCACAGAGTTTTTACGACCCCAAGAACCAGAAGATATTTGAGGCCATCCAGAAGTTGGCCGTCAACGAGCGTCCTATCGACCTGCTCACCGTGACCGAGCAGTTGCGCGCCGATGGCACCCTCGACGAGGTGGGTGGCGCCGTGCGCATCTCGGAGCTCACCAGCCGCGTCTCGAGCGCTGCCAACATTGAGTATCATGCCCGCATCGTGGCGCAGAAGTACCTGGCTCGCGAGCTCATCAGCTTCAGTTCCCAGATAGGTACCCTGGCCTTCGACGAGTCGATCGACGTCTACGACCTCATGCAGGAGGCCGAGAGCAAGCTCTTTGAGATATCGCGCAACACCCTGAAGCGCGACGTGATACAAATCGACCCTGTAGTGAAGCAGGCCCTCAAGAAGATTGAGGAGGCTGCCAACCGCGAGAGCGGCTTGAGCGGCCTCGCCACCGGCTACCACGACCTCGACAAGATCACCTCGGGATGGCAAAACAGCGACCTCATCATCATCGCCGCCCGCCCTGCCATGGGCAAGACGGCACTGGTGCTCTCGATGGCCAAGAACATGGCTGTCGACTACAACATACCGGTGGCCATCTTCTCGCTCGAGATGTCGAACCTGCAGCTGGTGAACCGCCTCATCAGCAACGTGTGCAACCTCGAGAGCGAGAAAATCAAGAGCGGACAGTTGAGCGAGGCCGAGTGGAACAATCTGCTCACCCGCGTGAAATCGCTCTATTCAGCTCCGCTCTATATCGACGACACTCCAGCGCTCTCCATCTTTGAGTTGCGCACCAAGGCGCGCCGCCTGGTCAAGGAGCATGGTGTGAAAATCATCATCATCGACTACCTGCAGCTCATGAATGCCACGGGCATGAAGTTTGGCAGCCGCGAGCAGGAGGTGAGCACCATCTCGCGCTCGCTCAAGCAGCTGGCCAAGGAGCTCGACATCCCCATCATCGCCCTCTCGCAGCTCAACCGCAGCGTGGAGCAGCGCGGCGACGACAAGAACGGCAAGCGCCCGCAACTGAGCGACTTGCGTGAGTCGGGTGCCATCGAGCAGGATGCCGATATCGTGTGCTTCATCCACCGCCCCGAGTACTATACCAAGTCGAGCGTCGATGCCGAGGACAACGACATACGCGGTCTGGCCGAGTTTATCATCGCCAAGCACCGTAGTGGCTCGGTGGGCGACGTGAAGCTGCGCTTTGTGGCCAAGTATGCCCGCTTTGAGAACTGGGACGACCAGTACAACCTCTCGAGCGAGACCTATGAGTCGAAGATGAACGACGACATGGGCCCGTCGGCGGCGACCCTGCCGCCGGCCGCAACCCCGGCCCCCGACGACGGCTCGATACCGCCCCCGCCGGCCAACGTCGACTTCCTCTCGGGCCCTGGCGATGTGCAGCCCCCGTTCTGATGAGGGGCGCGCGTGCGGCTTTGAAACAATCATTTTGAATTCAATTAAAAAAAAACTTTACTTAAAATGTCGAGAAAAAGATACAGGTGGCATTTAAATGGCCAAGAGCCCACCGAGCTGGACTTGAAAATCATGGAATTGGAAAGAGAGGGCAAGCTTGTGCCTACCCGCGACATGGTGAAGACTCCTGAGCAAATCGAGGGAATACGCATCGCCGGCAAGGTGAACACAGGTTGCCTCGATGCTGTGGCCCGCGAGATACACGTGGGCATGAACACACAGGAAATCGACGATATATGCATGCAATATTGCAAGGATCACAACGCCATTCCCGCATGCCTCAACTATGAGGGCTTCCCCAAGAGCGTGTGCACCAGCATCAACGAGGTGGTGTGCCACGGCATACCCAAGAAAGAGGATGTGCTCAAGGAGGGCGACATTGTGAATGTAGACATGACGCTGAGTGTCGACGGCTACTTTGGCGATGCCTCGCGCATGTTTATCATCGGTGGCAAGACCACGCCCGAGAAGGAGCAACTGGTGCGTGTCACCAAGGAGTGCCTCGATCTGGGTGCAGCAGCAGCCAAGCCCTTCTGCACGCTGGGCGACATAGGGCACGCCGTGCAAGAGCATGCCGAGAAATATGGCTATGGCGTGGTGCGCGACCTGTGCGGTCATGGCGTGGGTCTGGCCATGCACGAGGAGCCCGATGTGCTGCACTACGGCCGTCCCGGCACCGGCATGGTGATGGTGCCCGGCATGGTGTTCACCATCGAGCCCATGATCAACATGGGCACCTGGCGCGTGTTTATCGACAGCGACGACCCCTATGGCTGGGAGGTGATAAGCGGCGACGAGAAGCCCAGCGCCCAGTGGGAGCACACCTTCCTCATGACCGATACTGGCGTGGAGATACTGAGCGAGTAAAAATCGCGATACAGGGCAATATGCAGGATGGCTTCGGCCTATTTCGGGGGGCCGGCACCAGCTGGCCCCCCCCCCCCACACACACACACTGCGTTTTGAGGCATGAAAAGACCTATTTTCGCCATATTGTTGACTTTAATTTTCGGAGTTATGCAAGCTAAAGTATATGAACCGTGGTCGACGGGCCATCACCAGGTGCGCCGCGCCGCGGTGGCAGGGCAGTTTTACCCCGCCGACGCCCGCCAGCTCAAGAGCACTGTGGTGTCGTATTTCAACGCTGCCGCCACCCGTCCCATTAAGCGGGTGCAGGCAGTGATTGTGCCCCATGCCGGCTATGTGTTTTCGGGCGCTGTGGCAGCCTCGGCCATTGCAGCCATCGATCCAGCCGCTCACTACGACCACATCTTCCTGCTGGGCCCGAGCCACAATGTGTATTTGGACAAGGCCTCGGTGGGCGACATGTATGACCAATATGAGACGCCGCTGGGCCGCGTCGATGTCGACACGGCGCTGTGCCACGAGATTGTGGCCTCGAGTCAGGTCTTCACCAGCGACGAGAGCGCCCACGACCGCGAGCACTGCCTCGAGGTGCAATTGCCCCTATTGCAGGTGCGCCTCAAGTCGATGCCGCCCATCGTGCCCATCGTGCTTGCCACCGACCGCCTCTCGCAGCTCAAGCAGGTGGCGGCGGCCCTCAAGCCCTACTTCAACGAGCGCAACCTCTTTGTGATAAGCAGCGACTTCTCTCACTATCCTTCCTACAAAGATGCCCAAGTGGTCGACAAGGCCACGGGCGATGCCGTGATGAGCGGCCGGATCGACACCTTTGTCAAGGCCCTGGTGGCCAACCGCGATCGCGGCGTCGACTCGCTGGTGACCAGCGCCTGTGGCGAGGCAGCCATTGCCACGCTGCTGCTCATGAGTGAGGACGACCCCGGCATTGCAATCAAGCACACCCTCTACAAGAACTCGGGCGACTCGCCCTATGGCGGCCACGACCGCGTGGTGGGCTACCACGGCTTTGTGTTTCATCGCACTGCCAGTGCCGCGGCGGGTTTCACGCTCACCGATGCCGACAAGGCCGAGCTCAAGAAGATAGCCCGCGAGAGCATTCGCTCGGCATTTGGCTACCCGGCCTATCACCCGCAGCACCTGTCGCCGGCGTTGCAGCGGCGTTGCGGTGCCTTTGTCACCCTCAACGAGAATGGCCGCCTGCGTGGCTGCATAGGCCACTTTGGCGACGACGTGCCCCTCTACAAGATTGTGGCAAGCATGGCCCAGGCTGCCGCCTTCGACGACCCGCGCTTCGACAAGCTGCGCCGCGACGAGCTCGACAGCATCGACATCGAAATCTCGGTGCTCACCCCCATGAAGCGCATCCACGACATCTCGCAGTTTAAGTTGCACCGCGACGGCATCTACATCAAGAAGGGCTACCGCTCGGGCACCTTCCTGCCCCAGGTGGCCGACGAGGTGAACTGGACCAAAGAGGAATTCCTGGGCCATTGCTCGCAAGACAAGGCCGGTCTGGGTTGGGATGGCTGGAAGACGGCCGAACTCTATACCTATCAAGCAATCGTGTTCTAGCAGCGCCATGGCAGTCGAGTGTAGATTCTATAGCAAGCTCGCCGATGGCCGCCTCAAGTGCGGCTTGTGCCCCCATGGCTGCACCTTGCGCGACGGCCAGCGCGGGCTGTGCGGCAGTCGTCGCAACGCTGGCGGCGTGATGGTGAGCGACGTCTATGGCCACCCGTGCGCGCTGGCGGTCGACCCCGTCGAGAAGAAGCCCCTGGCCATGTATATGCCTGGCACGTGGTGCCTCTCGATGGCATGCACAGGCTGCAACCTGCGCTGCCTCAATTGCCAGAATTATGAGATTTCGCAGGCTTTGCCCCACGAGGTGGAGAGCTACAACGTGAGCCCCGCCCAGATGGTCGACATGGCCATCGAGCGCCACTTGCCCTCGATAGCCTACACCTATACCGAGCCGCTCACCTATTATGAATATATCGGCGACATCGCCACCCTGGCCCACGAGCGCGGCTTGCGCAACATCCTGGTATCGGCCGGCTACATCAACCCCGAGCCGCTCGAGCAGCTTGCCCCGCTCATCGATGCGGCCAATGTTGACTTGAAGTCGTTTAGCGACGAGATTTACAGCCGCGTGAACGGTGTGCACTTGCAGCCCGTGCTCGACACCTTGCTCGCCCTGCATCGCGCCGACACCCACCTCGAGATCACCAATCTGCTCATTCCCGGCATCAACGACGACATGGCCATGATAGCCTCCATGTGCCGCTGGCTGGTGCAGAACGGATTGGGCGGCTGCCCGCTGCATTTCAGCCGCTTCTTCCCCCGCTACCGCATGAGTGAGGCGCGCCCCACCCCCAAGTCCACGCTCTTCCAGGCCCGCGACATCGCCCAGGAGGCGGGCATTGAGCACGTGTTTTTAGGAAATATCTGAGCCCATGAGCGATCTATACATCAAGCCACGCAAGAAGCAACTCATCAACTTGCCCCACTACCTGCTCATCAACGACCAGCTGCTGGGCATCGTCAAGGGCCAGACGGTGCACATTCACCTGCCGGCAGGCAGCTACAAGGTGACCGTGCGCAGCACCTATAAGTTTATCGAGGGCTCGGCCACCGTCGCGATAGGGGAGGACCAGGCGCTCACTTGCCTGGTCTCTGACCACGAGCGGTGGTGGAACATCCTCTTCAACGTCGACTTGATATTGTGGGCTGCCAAGCGCGTGATCCACATCGGCGAGCCATGGGACACCATCTATGAGGTGGTGAGCAATGGTTTCTTCGTCGTGTGGCTGTTGCGCATCTGGCTCATCAGGAAACGCTACTTCAAAATCGAGGAAATCAACCCCAATTAATACACTACAATATAATTTAAGGTTAATTTGTGTTAGTGCCCAAAACTTGCTTGTGGAAACGGCTAACGCCATGCTCACAGCGGGTTAAATGGCGCATTCTATGCCACTTGATGCCGGCGGCGATTTGCCGTTGTGGACTTTTTGCACTAATTTTGTGGTCTCAATGAAAAAAATAGTCACATTATTAATAGCGATGACAGCTGTGCTGTGTAGCGCACAGACCTACTGCCGTGTAGCCTCGTCGCGCCAGATCACGAGTAGCGGAGGCTATTTCCCTCAGATTAATTATCAGGGCACGCAAGTGCTCTACAGCGATACCGAGGCACGTTACCTCTACCTCTACGACTTGTCGAGCGGCAACCGCACGACGGTGAGCAGCACAGGCATGCCAGGCTTTGAAGGCCGATTTGCCCCCAATGGCAAGATCTACTACATCACCATGGCCATCAACCCCGATCACCTGATATTCCGCACGGCCCACGAGTATGACCCCGCTACGGGCAACGACAAGGTGGTGCTGGGCGCCCAGCATGGCGCCGTGCATGCCATCAATGGCAACAAGGACTTAGCCGTGATAGGCGAGTCGAAGCAGTGGCACCAGCGCGAGGCTGGCGTGGTGGCCTGGACGCTTGGCGCGCGGCTCTACATCTCTCGCGGCGGCAGCGTCAAGGTCTACAGCCCGGTGCGCAATTGCGCCGGCTACATGTGGGCTGCGGTTTCGCCCGACGGCAAGAAGGTGGCCTTTGAGGCCGTGGCCAAGGGGCTCTATGTGTGCAGCACCACCACTGGCGAGGTGCTGGCCCACAGCAACACATCCTACTTGATGCCCAGCTGGTACAACAACGACTATATCGTAGCCCAAAGCCGTGGCTACCGCATTGTGCTCATTCCAGCCGACTGCAGCGACGCGCAGACGCTTGCCAGCGGCAGTTGCACAATGCCCATGGTTGCAGGCAAAAACATCATATTCACCACCAAGGGCGGTGCCGTGCGCCTCATCACCATCATTCTGAAGGGTGAGGAAGGCTACGAGGTGAGCAAGCCTGCCGCTGGCAGCGAGCAGTCGCCGTCGGGTGGCAATGCAGGCGGTGAGAATAATGAGGAGGATTCGCAAGACCACGATCAGTAATTTTTTTAAGCAGTGATGCAAAGAAAAATGAATTTTATCAACAAGATATTTGCACTTGCAGGCTTGGCGCTGGTGTGTGCTGTGCCTGCTGGTGCCCAAAGCACAGTCAAGTCACAATCTACAAGTAAGATACGTCCGCGTGTGTTTATCAACCCAGGTCACGGCGGCCACGACAGCGACGACCGCCCCATTCCCTTCTACAACGAGGGGGCGCAGCAGCGTGTGACTTTCTATGAGAGCGACAGCAACCTGGCCGAGGGTCAGGCACTCTACGACATATTGCGCAACAAGGGCTACGAGGTGTTTACCTCGCGCTACAACAACACCACGCAAGACGACCTCAACCTCTTTGAAATCAGTCAGATGGCTCTTGCCTACGGGGCCGATGTGTTTTTTGCCGTTCACAGCAACAGCACGGGCACGTCGCGCCGCATCAATTTCCCGCTTGCCATCTTCCGCGGCTACACCGACCGCGAGGCAGCCGAGGGCAGCAAGGAGCTGGGCCGGCTGGTGGTGAAAAACCTCTACAACAATCAGGCCACCTCTTGGTCGGCCGGCAGCCAGGTGCGCGGCGACTGGAGCTTCTACAACTGGGGCTATGGCGTGGGTCTGGGCGTGCTGCGCTGGAACAAGGTGCCTGGCATGCTTGTGGAGTCGGGCTTCCACGACTATGTGCCCGAGCGTGAGCGCTACCTCAACAAGGATTACAGTTGGAACAACGCCTGGCTGCACAGCATCTCGCTCGACGAGTTCTTCAACCGCAGCGGCTTCTCCAAGGGCGTGATTGCCGGCATCGTGCGCTACGACTACCGCCGCAAGGGCAGCCGTGTCACCACCTTCGGTGACGACGCCTACCAGCCCGTCAACAATATGCCCGTTGAGTTGTGCACCCCCGATGGCACCGTGATAGCCAGCTACCAGACCGACAGCTACAACAACGGCTTCTACTCGTTCACCGGTCTCAAGCCTGGCAACTACACCGTTGAGGTGGACGGCGCCCCCAGCCACCCGGTGACTGTGAAGGCCAATTCAAGCACCTGCTGCAACATCACCATCCCCACAATCAAGCAGCAAGGCGAGTCGATAAGTGTCAACGACTCTTCCGCCACCGGCAACGGCCAGTAGCAAATGCTCCACGCCATAGGGAAAATTTTCCTGAAAGCTGATTGATTTTCCAATCTAATTGCTAATTTTGCCGTGCCGTGCCAGTATTTTATTTGCTTTTTTATAGCACCACTGAGTGAAGTGAAATTTCTGGCGTGGTAAAAGTGATGGACAATACATTGACGGTCAACAACTTATAAAAATATTGAATAATGGTGGTGCTGAATTGAGGATTATGACAAAGCATTTAAGCATTTTCCTTGCACTGCTCATGTTATCGACAGCCACGACAGTCAAGGCAAGCACGCTGTATTATGTGGTCGACGGCATTCGCTATGCCGTCAATACCGGCGATAGTACGGCACAGGTGGTTAATTATGGTACCTATAAGACTAGGCCTGAGATCAAAATTCCTGCAAGCATCACGGCTGATGGCGTTTCTTATCCCGTGACTTCGATCGAGGACTATTGCTTTATGGATTGTGCGACCTTGACCGATGTCACTATCCCGAACTCGGTGACTTCAATAGGCACTGGCTGTTTTCGGGAGTGTTCAAGTCTGACTACCGTAAAACTTCCCGAAGGTATCAAGGAATTAAAAGGAGCATTCTATCATTGCTCTAGCCTCAAGTCGGTTACAATCCCCTCCAGTGTGACCAACTTAGCGCCATGTTTTACAAATGATGGCGCTTGTCTTGGCTGCTTTGAGGGTTGCACGAGCTTGGAGAGTATCACCTTGCCCAGCTCCTTGACTTCACTGGGAGAGAATTGCTTTTCTTGGTGCACGAGCCTGGCGAGCATCAACATGCCTAGTTCCTTGACTTCGCTGGGAGAATCTTGCTTTGAGGGTTGCACGAGCCTGACGAGCATTACCATGCCTAGCTCAGTGACTGAGGTGGGTGCAGCATGCTTTGCAGGTTGCACGGGCCTGGCGAGCGTGGTCGTCGGGGATTCAGTGACTAAGCTGAGCACAAAATGCTTTTATGGTTGCACGAGCCTGGCAACCGCCAGCATTCCTGGCTCCTTGACTTCGCTGGGAAAATCTTGCTTTGAGGGCTGCAAGAGTCTGGCGAGTGTCACCATTCCTGGCTCCTTGACTTCACTGGGCGAATCTTGCTTTGAGGGTTGCACGAGTCTGACGAGCATCACCATACCTAGCTCAGTGACTAAGTTGAGCACAGCATGCTTTGCTGGTTGCACGAGCTTGGCAAGCATCACCATTCCTAGCTCAGTGGCTGCGCTGGGACAGTCTTGCTTTGCAGGTTGCAAGAGCTTGACAACCATTGATATTCCCAACTCAGTGGCTTCGCTGGGCGAATATTGCTTTGCAGGTTGCAAGAGCTTGACGGGCATCACCATCCCTGGCTCGGTGAATTCAATAGGCGTTGGCTGTTTCAGTAATTGTGACAACCTGTCGAGTATCATCGTTTCTGACAATAATAGCACATTTGACTCAAGAAACAACTGCAATGCCATCATTGAAAAAGGTTCAAATAAAATGATGTTTGGATGTAGAAACACGTTTATCCCCAACTCTGTGACTTCGCTGGAAAAGAACTGCTTTTATGATTGCACGGGCCTGACAAGCATCGCCATCCCCAACTCAGTGACTTCGCTGGGCGAATCTTGCTTTAAGGGTTGCACGGGCCTGACAAGTGTCACCATCCCCAACTCAGTGACTTCGCTAGGTTATGAATGCTTTGAGGGTTGCACGGGCCTTACGAGCATCACCATCCCCAACTCAGTGACTTTGCTAGGAGTGTCTTGCTTTTATGGTTGCACGGGCTTGACAAGCGTCACCATCGGGAGTGCCGTGCAAGAGGTGGGAGCATCTTGCTTTTTCTCCTGCGACAGCATCAAGACAGTTTACTGCCTTGCTACTGATCCTCCATATTCATCGGAGTACAAACTTGAATTTTTTGAGCACAAGTCAACCAAGACGCTCTATGTGCCCGAGGTCTCTATTGTCTACTATCAATCTGCAAGACCGTGGCTCAACTTTGGCAAGATTTTGCCACTGAGTACTTCGGGCGTCAATAGCGTGAGCAACGACGAGGTAGAAATCACCTGTGACAATGGCACGCTGGCATTGAGCAATGTGCCCGATGGCATGCCTGTGCGTGTCTATTCCATCACCGGTGGGCTGCTGGGCTCAGGCAAGGGCAACATCAGTGTAGCCGCAAGCCGTGGCCAGGTGGTGATCGTGCAAGCCGGCGGGCAAAGCCGCAAAGTGCTGGTGAAATAACCCCGCTTGAGGACAGAAGAGAAACAATTGGGGCTGACTCCTGCAGCAGGGGCCAGCCCCTGCTATGCACGATGTGTGGCATGGCAGGAGCCAATTTTGAGGTAAAATGCACTATCAATGGATAATTTCCTCACCTAAAGGTGCTCGATTCTTAGATTTTATAGCTAATTTTGCCGTGCCGTGCCAGTATTTTATTTGCTTTTTTATAGCACCACTGAGTGAAGTGAAATGTGTGACACGGCAAGATACTGGGCAACATGTTGTGGCTCAGTGATTTAAAAATATGAAACAAACGTGGTGCGGAATTAAGGATTCAATGTAAACCATAACATAGAAAATGAAAAAACTTCTATTTGTCATCACCGCCTTGCTTGCGATAGCTGCAAGGGCACAGGTGACCGAGGCTGTCGCAAGCCAAGTGGCTGTGACCGACAGCGATGCATTTTTCCCGCAGCTCTACTTGGGTGCACCCCGACACATGCTCCTGTATTCATCCTACGAGGCAGCGCGGCTCATGCTCAAGCCGCTCGACGGCACTGGCAGCGCCCAGGTGGTGAGCGACACTGGCTTCCCAGGCTTCTCGGGGCGTTTCACTCCCGATGGCAAAGTGTGCTATGTGACGATGCAGCGCGGTGAGGGCAACCTCATCTACCGCACGGGGCATCTCTTTGACCCGGCTACGGGCCGCGACAAGGTGGTGCTCAAGCCCCAGCATGGCGCCGTCAAGGCCATCGTGGGCAGCAAGGGCGTGGCCATTGTGGGCGAGAAGAAGTCGTGGAACCTCAAGAAGGCCGGCCTGCTGTGCTGGACGCAAGGTCCCAACCTCTATGTGGCACGCGACGGCAAGGTGCGCACGCTGCACCCGGTGAGCGGTGTCACGGGCTACTTGTGGTCGAGCATCTCGCCCGACGGCAGCAAGATTGCCTTTGTGGCAGCTGGCAAGGGCCTCTATGTGTGCGACTTGAATGGCAAGGTCATCTCAGAGCTAGGCCTCTTCCTCATGCCCTGCTGGTTGGGCAACAACCACATTGTGGCCATGAGCAACAGCGGCAACATACGCCTCACGGGCTCGCGCATCTACATGATGACCGTCGATGGCAAGCGCCTCGACATCCTGGTCGACAATGCCCGTGCCATCCAGCCCGCTACCGTGGGCAACACCGTGGTCTACACCACACGCGAGGGCCAGGTGCACTGGCTCAAAGTGAATGTTGATAATGACAAATAGATAGGGGAGGAACTTGAAAATGAAAACGATCACTCGATACTTACTGATTTTTGCCCTGGCTGCAATGTGTGTTGGCACTGCTGCAGCACGCCACAAGCTCACTGGCGAGAAACCGCGTGTCTACGTCAATCCTGGTCATGGCGGCCATGACGACGACGACCGCTACGAGCCCTTCTACAACCAGGCTGCCCGCGACACCGTGGCCTACTATGAGAGCGACAGCAACTTGGGCGTGGGCAACGCCCTTGTCGACATCCTCAAGAAAAAAGGCTACGATGTGTACACCTCGAGGGTGAACAATGGCACCTGCGACGACCTCGACCTCTTCGAGATATGCCAGCTGGCCGAGGACAGCGGCGCCGACATGTTCTTCTGCATTCACAGCAACGACACCGGCACCGACGCCCGCGTCAATTTCCCCCTCGCCCTCTACCACGGTTGGACCGGCCGGCCCGTTACGCCTGGCAGCGACAGCATTGCCAGCTATGTGATGCGCCGTCTCTATGCCAGCAAGGCAACGTGCTGGTCGCGCGTGCCCATGATCTCGGGCGACTGGACTTTCTATCCCCACTGGGGCTATCGCACCGGCCTGGGCGTGCTGCGCTACAACAAGCTGCCCGGCATGCTCAGCGAGGCTGTGTATCACGACTACTTGCCCGAGCGCGAGCGCTTGCTCAACAAGGACTACAACTGGCTCGAGGGTTGGCTTCACAGCCAGGCTATCGATGAGTATTTCGGCCGCCTGGGCAACTATGGCAAGGGAGCCATAGCCGGCATCGTGCGCTACAGCCAGCAGCTGCGCGTAGACTCGGCCGAGACCAAGACCTATGGCGACGACGCCCATCAGCCGGTGAGCGGCGCCCGCGTGCACCTGCTCGACGGCAAGGGACGCGAGCTGCGGCAGTATGTCACCGACCACCTCAACAATGGCTACTACGTGTTTCGCGACCTGGAGCCCGGCAACTACACCGTCACCGTCGACGGCGCAGCCACCCGCAGCTATCCTGTGACCGTGGTCGCCAACGGCTCGACCTACTGCAACGTCAGCTATTAATGTGCTGTACTTTTTTTTGACTTATATTTTCAGATAAAATGAGGAAAAATATATTCTTGCTTTTACTTTTGCTGGTTACGGCCCTGGCCGCACAAGCACAATACACGGTGACCGAAAATCCGCAGTTTGATGCTTCCGACAGCGTGCCCGCCGGCAACTACAGCGGCATCACCTGGCTCGGCGGCGACCGCTATGCCGTGGTGAGCGACAAATCGGAAACCGATGGTTTCTATATCTTCCGTATTCAACTCGACTCGGTGAGCGGAGCCATCCTCTCGGTGAGCAACGAGGGCTTCCACTCCAGCGGCTTTGAGGCTCGCGACGACGAGGGCATAGCCTATGTGCCCCACACCGGCCGCCTCTTCATCAGCGGCGAGGGTGACAACCAGATACGTGAATACACTATCGATGGCAAGCGCACTGGCCGCGTGGTGCCCCTGCCGCCAGTCTACGACTCGCTGCCCGAGAATGCCGGCTTCGAGGCCTTGAGCTACAACGACAGCACACGCCGCTTGTGGACGTGCAACGAGACCACCCCTGTGACTATCACCGCCTTCGACGACAACGACTTGCAAGATGTGGGCGAGTATCCCTACACCATCGATGATCCTATCTACAACACTTCCTCGGCGCTGGTCTATGCCCACGGCATAGGCACGGTGTGCGCCCTCGACGATGGCTCGCTGCTCTTGCTCGAGCGCGAGGCGCTGGTGACGCTGCTCAGCACCAAGGCGGTGAACTGCAAGCTCTATCGCATTTGGCCCGAGTTGAGCTCGCACAAGCACTTGCTGCTGAACTGGAGCACCCAATTCAAACTCTTGGCGAACACGTGGGCCAACTATGAGGGCATGTGCCTTGGACCTCGCCTCAAGGACGGGTCGCGCGCGCTGCTTTTCATTGCCGACTCGCAGAACCGTTATCACGGCATGCTACACGACTGGCTCAAAAGTGCCAAGTTGAGCTACACCATGGCTGCCGAGCTGGAATATCCCGACTCGGTGTGCGAGGTGCCCCTCAACCAGCCCTTCAAGGCCCAGCGCCTGCACAACCCCCACAGTGTGCCTGTGACTTATAGCTCAAGCGACGAGACTGTGGCCACCATCGACCAAAGTGGCAATTTGACCCTGCTCAACGAGGGCACCACCACCATCACAGCAACCTGCGACCCCGCCACATCGGGTTATCCTGCCGACACGGCCAGCTACACGCTCAATGTGGTGGCACCGGTCGAGCCCACTGGCGTCGACTCACCCATCGCACCCGTGCAGGAGAAAGCCTCCAGCCCCGTCTACGACCTGAATGGCCGCCGCGTGGCACATCCCGCCTACAAGGAGATCTATATCAAGGATGGAAAGAAGTATATCATGAGGTGATTTTGAAACACCCTCGTGGTGAGCAACATTGCAGCAAATTGGCGCTGTGGCCGTAGCAGGGTCCGCCTCGATTTGCTGCAATTTTTTTTTTACTTTCCCGTGATTTTGAGTAATTTTGTGGGTGAAGTATTTCATGTGCTTATAACTAATTAATTACTTATACTATTTTTTATTGAAATGAGAAAAGTTCTACTATTCATGCTGGGCTCATGTGCCCTGATTGCTGGCGCTCAAGTGGTCACCGTTACGAGCGACGAGCGCGTGCAAGGCATCACCGAGCCGGCATTCTATCCCCAGCTCAACAAGGCGGGCACCCAGCTGCTTTACTCGGCTGGCGACGCCCAGGGGTTGAAACTCTATGATTTCACTACTGGCAAGGCGGCCACCACCATCAGCACCGGCCGCGGCGCCGGCATGGACGCTAAATTTGGCCCCGACGGCAATGTGTACTATGTGACGCAGGCCGTGACCGAGGGCAACCTGGTGTACCGCACCGGTCACCGCTACAATGTGGCTGGCGGCAGCGACCAGGTGGTGCTCGAGCCGCAGCATGGCGCCATGCACGTGGCTATGGGCATGCGCGGCGTGGCCCTGAAGGGCAGCAAGAAGCGCTATGCCTCGGCTGCCAACCTGGGCACTTCGGTCTACACCGAGGGCTCCAGAATTTACATTACCACGGCGGACAAGACGGCCAGCTACAGCCCCGTTGAGTCGTGGGCCGGCTATATATGGCCCACTTTGTCGCCCGATGGCAAGAAGGTAGCGTTTGTCGCTGCCGAGAAGGGTATCGTGGTCATCGACCTGAAGGGAAATGTGCTGGCGATGCTCGGCAAGTATGAGATGCCTGCCTGGTACGACAACGACTACATCGTGGCGCAGCATGCCACCGACGACGGCCATCAGTTCACCTCGTCGCAAATCATGCTGCTCAAGGCCGACGGCACCTTTGCCACCAGCCTCACGGCTCCCTCTACCATGACGATGCAGCCCACCAGCGCTGCCGGCAAGATTGTGTATACCACCATCGATGGCATGCTGCATGAGATGAAAATAGCTATTAACCCATAAAACTGAAGCGTAACGATGAAAAAATACCTGTTTATCTTATTTGTGCAGTTCGTTGCTGCAGTATTGGGTGCCAGCTATATCACGGCCAGCACCGAGAAGCCCCACGTCTATATCAATCCTGGCCACGGCGGCCACGACAGCGACGACCGCAATGTGGCCACGCCGCACTTTGCCCAGGGCGACACCAGCGGCTTCTGGGAGTCTAACGCCAGCTTGAAGAAGGGCATAGCCCTGAAGCAGATTCTGGAGAAGAAAGGCTACACCACCAGCATCTCGCGCATCACCAATACCACCGAGAGCGACCTTGCCCTCTCTACCATTGTGGCCCTGTGCAACCAGAGCGGCGCCGACGTGTTCTACGCCATCCACAGCAATGCCACGGGCGCCGGCGAGGGCTACCGCATCAATTACCCCATGGGCTTCTACCGCGGCAACACAGGCGAACCCGTGATTGCCGGCTCCGACTCGCTCGTTGCCTGCCTGGCTCCCTATATCCTCGCCAACCGCAGCACCGTGTGGAGCAATGAGAAATACTTCATCTACGGCGACTGGACCTTCTATCCCCAGTGGGGCTACCATGTGGGTCTGGGCGTGCTGCGTGGCAACACCGCAGTGTCGATGCTCGACGAGGGCTCATTCCACGACTACATTCCCGAGGCCGAGCGCCTCATCAACCCCGACTACTGCTGGGTAGAAGGCTGGAACTTCTCGCTGGGAGCCGACAAATACTTCAACCGCCTCGACAAGTTTGGGCAAGGCATCGTGACTGGCAACATTCGCGACGACCGCGTGATACGCACCGGCACCTATGTGATGATGGGCGACGACAAGCGCCTGCCCGTCGATGGCGCCCAAGTGCGGCTCCTCGACCAGGCTGGCAATGTGGTGCAGACCACCACCACCGACTCGCTCGAGACGGGTATCTACCTCTTCAAGTATGTCGCCCCAGGCACCTATACCATCGAGGTGAGCGATTCGTCGCATTTCTCGCAGTCGAAGCAGGTGACCGTGACTGCCAATGCGCCCACCTATTGCAACTTCGACCTCAAGCGCGTGCGCAACACGCCGCCCAAGGTCGTGAGCTACAGCCCCGTGTGGGCCCAGGGCGACGCGGCTGTGAAGTGCAACACCCCCATCGTGCTGCAATTCAACTGGGACATGGACAGCGCTTCGACTCAGAGTGCCTTCACCATCACTCCTGCCGTTGAGGGCACCTTCACCTGGGAGGACACCAACTACCGCTTGGTGTTTACCCCCAACGATGCCTACGATGTGAACACACTCTACACCGTCACCCTCAAGAAGACGGCGCAGCACGGTGGCGGCACGCCCATGGACAGCGACTTCACCTTCCAGTTCAAGACGCAGGACCGCAACCACATCTATCCGCTGGCTGTGTTCCCCTATGAGGGCGCCCAAGTGCACTACAAGGCAGGCCAATATGTGGAATTCCGCACCGACTCGCTGCTCAATGCCTACAACATCGCCACCTATTTCCACGTCTACGACAAGGATGGCGCCGAGCTGAGCTACAACAAGCGCAATGTGAAGTACAACAAGCGCGGCGACGACTACGGCTATGCCCGCCTGTCGCTGCTCAAGGCCCTCACCCCCGGCGAGAGCTACAAGCTCGTGGTCGACCAGGCGCTGTGCGACACCATCGGTCTGCATCTCGATGGCTCGAAGACCTACAACTTCACCGCTGTTGATGCCGGCGAAGCCAAGAGCGGCACGCTCATCGACGGTTTTGAATCGGCCGCTGACTACGAGTTGGCCCTGACCGACTGCGTGGGCAGCCCCACCGGCACCCTGCAGGCATCGACCGACAAGCTCTTTGACAGCAAGTCGCTGCAGTGGAGCTATCAGTTCTATTCCGACACCACCGCCTGCTACGCCACCCAGCTGGAGCTCCAGGTTAACAACCCGAGCGCGGTGACCCTGACCAAGGGCGACCAGCTGGGCATCCACATCAACGGCGACATGAGCTACAACACCCTCTATGCCATGCTCGAGCCCACCAGCGCTACTGGTGGCGCCGAGTGGAAGATCGTGATGCTGAGCAAGATCGACTATCACGGCTGGCACTATGCCACCGTGTCGCTCGACAGCCTCGACGCAGGCGTGACCTATCGCGTGGCGGGCTTCAAGCTCGTGAAAAACGACTCCAAGATGGGCTACTCGGGCGCCATCAAGATCGACAACCTGCTCAAGCTCTATCCCTCGGGCGTGGATAAGGTGAATACCAACTCCACCGTCAAGGTGGGTCCCGTGCCTGCCAGCGACTACATCGTGGCCAGCGCCGACGGCTTTATCGACGGCGTGGAGCTGCTGAGCACCAGTGGCCAGGTGGTGAAGCGCAACGCCGGCAACTATGTGAACGTGAGCGATGTGGCTGCGGGCGTGTACCTGCTGCGCGTGTATGTGGCCGGCACCGCCACTACCCACAAGGTGGCTGTGCAACACTAAGCAGTGCCCAGGCCGAGCTGCGCCTTGCCTCGAGCATGAGGCGGCCAGCGACATGATAAAATTGTGTTTTACGATTATAAAAATGTGTGAAGGTAACTTAAATTACCTTCACGCATTTTTATTTTGCAGTAATTTTGGCTTAAAAAATATTCCATGTAGTTAAAATATGTTTTATTATTGGGCATTTAGCATCATTGGTTTTGGTAATTTTGGATGAATTGGTTATTTTTGTAATTAATTAAGTATTTTTACAGTCAGAGCTTACCTGATTTTTTAAAACGTTATTGCGATGAATAACCAAAGCGTGAAAGTGATAGCCGAGAGCAGTTCAACCCGCACCGAGTGGGTGCTGGTCGACGGCGACAACATATTGGAGCATGCCTTCACGGGCAGCTTGAACCCGTTTTTCCAAACTCGTCGCGAGATTAGCCACATCATTCGCCTCGAGTTGCCTCAGGCTTTTTTCAAGCGCAGGTGGGAGCATGTGTACTACTACGGCGCCGGCTGCTCCAATCCCGACAAGAACAAGATAGTGGAGGTGTCGCTGGTGGCGCAGTTCAAGACGCCCGTCACCGTGGAGAGCGACCTGGTGGGCGCGGCCCGCGGCCTGCTCATCCACGACGCCGGCCTGGCCTGCATCTTGGGCACGGGCTCCAACTCCTGCCAGTATGATGGCGAGAAAATCGTGAAAAACGTGCGCCCTGCCGGCTTCATCCTGGGCGATGAGGGCAGTGGCAGCGCGCTGGGCCGCATCTTCCTGAGCGATGTGCTCAAGGAGGTGGCTCCGCAAGAGGTGTCGCAGGCTTTCTTCGACGAGTACAAGGTGACGCCCGACGACATCATGGATGCCGTGTATTCCAATCCCATGGCCAACCACAACCTGCGCACCTATAGCTTCTTCCTGGCCAAGCACCTCGACAACGACTATGTGCGCGGCATCGTCGAGCACGAGTTCATGCGCTTCTTTGAGCGCAACATCAGCCAGTACGACTACAAGCACTATCCCGTGTGCTTTGTGGGTCAGGTGGCTTGCACCTATAGCGAGATACTGCTCTCGGTAGCCAACCGCTTCGGCGCCACTATCAAGAAGATTGTGCTCAACTCCATGCCGGGCTTGGTGGCCTATCACCGCGACGATTAACATTTGATTTTCACCACAATTGGCCAGGTGGCTTGGCAGTGACTTGCAATGCCGAGAGGAAGCTGCTGAGCTAAACCGGCCTCAATAGAAGAATAATACAATGCAGCAGCCTATTTTTCAAGTAAATGTGTGATTTTGCCCATGAAATAGGATGCGGCATCGTTGTGTGCAGGCGCAGGCCCCTGCAGGATTATCGATTTCGACTTTATCATTTTTGTTTGTAATATTTAAGGACTTATTATTTTTATGATGAATCAACTTTTCAAGATTGCATTGTTGTCCCTTGCCGTGCTGGCTGTCGGCAACAACACCATGGAGGCGACGACCCTCGACGAGAATTGCAAGAGCAAGGTGAAAGGGGTGCTGCTGGCCGCCATAGGCCCCAATGTGAAGACGGGCGGCGTGAAGGTGAACCAGGTGGCCGTGAGCGGCGACACGCTGCTGGTCGACGTGGGCGCCAATTATGCCTACAACCAGTTCACCCCCGAGCAGGTAGAGCGGCTCAAGACCGACCTGCGCCAGGCTGCTGGGCCGCAATTCACCGGCAAGGAAGTGAAACTCACCATTGCCGGCGACGACATAGGCAAGTATTTCTTTGACTTCGATAAGAAGTGGGCCAGAAAGCACGAGGCCTTCATCAGCGAGAACAGCCCCACGCGGCACTACAGCAAGGGCCTCGACGGCAACCTCATCGCCTTCTGGCAGAGCCACGGCTTCTACTACGAGGCCGCCATCAACCACTGGGAGTGGCAGCGTCCGCGCCTCTTTGAGACCCACGAGGACCTGTATCCCATGAGCTATGTGATACCCTTCGTCATGCCCATGCTCGAGAATGCGGGCGCCTATGTGTGGAACCCGCGTGAGCGCGACACCCACCGCACCGAGGTGATCGTCGACAACGACGGCCAGCTGGCGCAGAGCGGCTACAGCGAGCAGGGCGGCAAGCAGCAGTGGAGCGATGCCGGCGCAGGCTTTGCCTATAAGCAGAAGACCTATCTCGACTTCCACAACCCATTTGCCGACGGCAGCGCCCGCCAGATAGCCGCCGATAAGAAGGGCGGGGCTGCGGCCTCGTGGAGCGCCACCATGCCCGAGGCCGGCGACTATGCCGTGTATATCTCCTACAAGACGCTTGACGGCAGCGTCGACGACGCGCAATACACCGTCAATGCCTCGGGCATGAGCCGTACATTCACTGTGAACCAGCGCATGGCTGGCGGCGTGTGGGTATACCTGGGCACTTTCCCGCTCAAGAAGGGCGAGAACCGCGACCTGGTCACACTCTCCAACAAATCGAAATGCAAGGGCGGCGTGGTCACGGCCGATGCCGTCAAGATAGGCGGCGGCATGGGCAATATAGCCCGCACCGCCCTGCCCAACACCCCCGAGAACCGTGCTTGGGCCGATAGCTACAACTGGCGCCACACCCTGCAGCGCGACGGCGTCGACTACACCCCTGTGGTGAGCGGCATGCCCCGCTATGTGGAGGGTTCGCGCTACTTCCTGCAGTGGTCGGGCTTCCCCGACAGCGTCTACACCGTGTCGCGCGGCCTCACCGACTATGCCGACGACTTCCGCAGTCGCAGCGAGTGGGTCAACTATCTCTCGGGCGGCAGCAGCGCCAATCCCACGCAGACTATCGGCCTCAAGGTGCCCCTCGACCTCTCGTTTGCCTTCCACACCGATGCCGGCGTGACGCCCGACAACACGATTGTGGGCACCCAGAGCATCTACCGCAGCAACGGCTTCGGCCGCTATGCCGACGGCACGCCGCGCATCATCTCGCGCCGCCTGGCCGAGATGGTCAATACCCAGCTTGTGAACGACGCCCGCGCCCTCTTTGAGCCCAACTGGACCAACCGCGGCCTCACGCAGGAAAACCTCTACGAGATACGTGTGCCGCAGGTGCCGGGCATGTTGCTCGAGTACCTCTCGCACCAGAACTTTGCCGACATGCGCTATGGCCTCGACCCCAACTTCATCTTCGCCTCGAGCCGCGCCATCTACAAGGGCATACTGCGCTGGATTGCTGCCCGCGACCACCGCGATGTGGTGGTGCAGCCCCTGCCTGTGCAGTCATTTGCCATCACTCCGCTGCAAGGCGGCCAGTTCAAACTCACGTGGCGGCCCACGGTCGACTCGCTGGAGTCTACCGCCATGCCCAAGCGCTACATCGTGGCCGAGCGGGTGGGCGATGCCACCAATGGTTTTGCCGAGATTGCCGTGGTCGACAAGTGTGAATACACCGTGACGGTGACCGACAACCTCATGCACAGCTACAAGGTGATTGCCCTCAACGACGGCGGCCGCAGCTTCCCCAGCGAGATCCTCTCGCTTGGCGTGCCTGCTGGCAGCAAGGGCATGGTGATGGTGGTGAACGGCTTCACCCGCCTGAGTGCCCCCGACTGGGCCGACTATGGCGACTACTGCGGCTTTACTGGCGAGACCGACCACGGCGTGCCCTACGTGCAGGGCATCAACTACATCGGTCAGCAATATGAGCGCCTGCGCAGCAAGCGGTGGCGCGACGACGACTCGGGCGGCTGGGGCAGCAGCCACAGCGACTATGAGGGCAAGGTGGTGGCTGGCAACACCTTCGACTTCCCTGCCGTGCATGGCGCCGCCATCATGCAGGCCGGCTATGCCTTTGTCTCGGCCAGCGTGCAGGCCGTCGAGAACGGCCAGGCCAGCCTCGCTTCGTTCAAGTTGCTCGACTATATTGCTGGCAAACAGAAGGAGACCCCCAACGGCCGCGGCTACTATCCCAGCCGCTACAAGATATTCACTCCCGCCCTGCGCAGCGCCCTCAAGGCTTACTGCAACGGCGGCGGCAGCGTGCTGCTCTCGGGCAGCTATGTGGGTAGCGACGTCTACGACAAGGCTCACCCCGACACGGCCGAGGTCAACTTCACCCAGCAGGTGCTGGGCTACCGCTGGGGCTGTAGTCAGGCCACCGTCACCGGCCGGGCCTATGTGCTGCCCACCGTCTACAAGATGCTGCCCGAGGGCGACAGCATCGACTTCAACCAGCAGTTGAGCGACAAGTTCTACTGTGTGGAGTCGCCCGATGCCATCTATTCGGCCAAGGGCAGCACGGGCTTCATGCGCTATGCCGAGAACAACAAGCAGGCTGCCATCGTGAGCGACAAGGGCACCTATCGCACAGCCGTGATAGGTTTCCCCCTCGAGTCGATCACCGACGCCGCCACCCGTTCCCGCCTCATCGCCAGCCTGCTGCAATACCTGGCCAAGTGAGCGGGGTGGCGCGGAATTGACATTGAATGCCGACAATAACATAAACAGAAAACTGATATATCTATGATGAAAAAAATTGTGATGATAGCAGCGGCGCTGCTGTGCGCGGCCTCGGCCATGCAGGGCAGTGTCACTGTGGGCGAGCTGCGGGTGAATCACCTCTCGCAGCCTGCCGGCATCGACAGTGAGCGCCCGGTATTCAGCTGGATAGCGACCAGCGACCGCCGCGGCGACGGCCAGAGTGCCTATGAGATTGAAGTGAAAAACGCTGGCGGCACCGTCGTGTGGGCCACCGGCAAGGTGCCGGGCGACGTGTCGACTGGCGTGCCCTACCAGGGCAAGGCCCTTGCGCCTGCCTCGCGCTACAGCTGGACCGTGCGGGTGTGGAACAAGCGCGGCGAGGGCAGCAAGACGGCAAGCTCCACCTTTGTGACCGGCATGAGGGGCTCCTCGTGGCAGGCGCAGTGGATTGAGCCGCAACCTGCCGACTCGGCCGCCTGCCATGCCGCTCCCTGCCCGGTGATGCGCCACGAGTTCACGGTGAGCAAACCCGTGAAATCGGCAATCGCCTATGTCACCTCGCATGGCATGAACGAGGTCTACCTGAATGGCGCCAAGGTGGGCAACTACCACTATGCCCCGGGTTGGACCTCCTATGGCAAACGCCTGCAATACTACACCCACGACGTCACCAGCATGGTGCACAAGGGCCGCAACGCCTTTGGCCTGATGCTGGGCAAGGGGTGGATGATGAGTTCGCTGGGCTGGTACAGCAACTACGTCTATAAGAATATCTCCTCGACGGTGGGCGCCCTGGCCCAGATTGTGATCACCTATACCGACGGCACCCAGCAAGTGGTGACTACCGACGGCACGTGGCGTTATGCCACCGCCCAGGTGCAGGAGTCGACCATCTACGACGGCGAGACCGTCGATGCCCGCAAGGCTCTGCCCGGCTGGAACACTGCCGGCTACGACGACTCGGCTTGGAAACCCGTGCATGTGGCCAGCTACGACAACGGCAACCTCATCGCCTGCGAGAATGAGCCCGTCGTCACCCGCCAGCTCATGAAGCCCGTGAAGGTACTCACCACGCCCAAGGGCGAGAAGGTGATCGACTTCGGGCAAAACATGGTGGGCCGCGAGATCGTCACCCTCAAGGGCAAGCCCGGCCAGGTGGTGACCATCAAGCACGCCGAGGTGCTCGACGAGAAGGGCAACTTCTACACCCACAACCTGCGTTCGGCCAAGGCCACGAGCACCTATGTGCTCAGCGGTGGTGTCGACAAGTTTGAGCCCACATTCACCTTCTACGGCTTCCGCTACCTCAAGGTAGAGGGCCTCGAGGGCGAGCTCAATCCGGCCGACTATCAGGTGGCCGTGTGCTACTCGGGCTTCGACGACAATGGCTCGTTCACCTGCTCCAACGACACGGTGAACCAGCTGCAAAGCAACCTCAGGTGGGGCATGCACGGCAACTATCTCGACGTGCCCACCGACTGCCCCCAGCGCGACGAGCGACTGGGCTGGATGGGCGATGCCCAGGTGTTCTTCCGCACCGCCACCTTCAACGGCCGTGTCCAGAATTTCTTCACCAAGTGGCTCAAGGACGTGGCTGCCGACCAGCGTGCCGACGGCAGTGTGCAGGACGTGACCCCCAATGTGCTCACGCGTAGCAACTGGGGCCACACCGGTTGGGCCGACGCCGCCACCATCATCCCCTGGCAGCACTACATGGCCTATGGCGACAAGCAAGTGCTCGCCGACCAGTATGAGAGTATGCGCAAGTGGGTCGACTTCATGGCCAGCGAGGCCCATGATTACCTGTGGGACAAGGGCTGGCACTATGGCGACTGGCTCTTCTACAGCAAGCCCAACGACCCCGACGGCACCTCGGCCGTGACCTCGAAGCGCCTCATCCAGCAGGTGTTTTTCGCCCACTCGGCCGATATCGTATCGCAGGCTGCCGCTGTGCTGGGCAACATGACCGACGCCGCGCGCTACGCCCAGTTGCGCGACAAGGCACGGCAAGCCTTCTGCGACGCTTACTTGACAAAACGTGGCAACTTGATGTCGGACACCCAGACGGCCTATGTGCTCGCCCTGCACTTCGACATGCTGCCTGCCGACGTGCGCCCCTATGCTGCCCGCCGCCTGGCCGAGCTCGTGAAGCAATATGGCCACATCACCACCGGCTTCCTGGGCACGCCCTACATATGCGACGTGCTCACCCAGAACGGCTACGACAGCCTTGCCTATAAGTTGCTCCTGCACAAGGGCTACCCAGGCTGGCTCTATCCTGTGACCATGGGCGCCACCACGATATGGGAGCGCTGGAACTCGATGATGCCCGACCACACCATCCCCGACAACGGCATGAACTCCTTCAACCACTACTCCTATGGCGCCATAGGCGACTGGCTCTACCGCGACGCCGTGGGCATCCAGGAGACCTCGCCCGGCTTCAAGACCATCAGGGTGCGTCCGCACTTGGGTGGCGGTTTCACCCACATGAGCGCCAAGCAAGGTACGCCCTACGGCACCGTGAGTGCCAGCTGGAAGATCGAGGGTGGGGCAGTGCTGCTCGACGTCGAGATTCCCTTCAACACCACTGCCGTGGTCGATGTGCCCGCCCACGAGGGCGCGACCATCACCTGCGACGGCAAGCAGGCTAAGCCCGACAGCCAGGCCGACGGCTACGCCAGCTTCCACCTGGGCTCAGGTCGCTACCACTTCGCCGTAGCCCGCTAGCCGCCGCGGTCCTCAAGGTTAATATCACTCACTCACACAATGAGGCTGTGCCCAGTATCGGCACAGCCTCATTTGCGTCTTGCATTGACTTAGATTGACGAGTTGAAACGCTACTTGTAACAATAGTGTAAAATTTTGCTGTGATGGCAGAAATTTAACTTAATTTTTTTCTTAGATTCCTTAATTTTTACTATCTTTGCGCGAAAATTTGAAGGGAGATGTTTGATACTATATAATTTTACTACTATTGAATCTTTGGTTTTCTGGGCGTAAATGGAGGACAACATTTAGGGAATGAGTTTTCCATTTGATTAAAGGCAGATACATGGTTAACGCTTGAGTTACATGTATGTGCTTCATTTTTAGGTATTTGAATGCACTACTAACGTACATTGGAATCAATTGAAAGTTAACGTTTTGCTTGTGCAATAGCCACAAGTGTGACCTTGCCGGGCAAGGAAAAGTAATAATAAAATGATTGCTAAAACATTTAGAGGGACAAATGGCGTCTCTCGAATTGCTGCTATTGCGGCAAAGAGCTCCGCTCGATTGCTGGTGCTCGCCTCTGCCCTGATACTGGGCAGCCTAGTGATGAACGCGCAAATGGAGGAAGGTGGCGATGTGAAACTGCCCACCGTTGCCACTCCGATGGTTGATGCAACCGCTCAATCTCCCGCCAAAGGGCCTGCCCGCCGTGTCCCCACCACCGTGTGGACCAAGGCCGACTACGAGAAATTTACCTACACTTGGACCGACTCGGCTGGTGTGAAACACACCAACAACATCACCGAGAAGGCAACACAGCCCAAACAAATCAGGGCCTTGCTTAAGGAAATTTACACCAATGACTCAATTCCTGGCACAAAACAGCTGCCGACTGCCGACAGCCCCGATAGTGTTATTAATGTGAATTATAATTTTCATTATCAGGGAGATACTGTCAGATATGTGAAATGCTGGCGTGACGATCCACTTAGATGGAATGAAGATAGCACTGTGTGGGATAGACATTTCATTTCCCCAATTAATGACGGCTTGACCGTACTGCTCGTTGAAGTGAAAAATGACTTTAATGGATTTAAAAGTTATTCAGACTATACCTTTAAGGGCGTACTTAATGCGATGAAAAGTGTTCAACTCATCACAGGTACTCGCATTGATAATGGCGATGGCAATCCTCGCACCATTTTTACCGCTCCGGGCGACTACAATCGGTTCTACTTTTTGGCCAAAGGAAAATTCCGTGACAACTTGGGGCCTGATATGCTTTTTGAGGAAATCAGTCCATCACAACAGGCCTATGACACCCAAGTCACCGACTTCTATGCAAAATTGATTGAAGGTGTGCACTATAAAACCATTCACGATTGCGATGATGTGATGTACAACGAGCACTATTTCTCAATCTCAGGAAAGAATGTAAAGAGGCCAAGCACATGAATCTGTGTTTAATTGTTCCGGATAAGAGATGGTATTATTGGAAACACCGCTATGCAATAACCAAGGATGGTAAAAAAGTTTGGGACTATTTCAATTACAATCCCGACTATGCTCCCGAGGTGTGCCTCTACACCGTTCCGCTTGAGGCCAAGGCAGTGCCTAGCACCACGCAGGATGCGGCCAACTACTACACGTGCACGCCGCAGTGGACCAACAGCATTGCTGGCGACACAACGGTGCTGGGCGAGACATTCGAGCTCTACAAGGTGGATGCCAATGGCGAGCCAACGGGTGACCCCATTTACACAGGTCCTAAACAAAGCTACAGCTACGACGAGCCCCGTCAGGCCAAGGGATATTTCATCACCTATGTGGTGAAAGCCACCACCAGCACCGGCATGGTGGTGTGGAGCAACAATGCTAGGGTATACATCCCCGGCACTAAAGCTGCTTTTAAAATCGAGGCCAACCTTAACAGCACCTACGACAGCGAGAAGCAGGTGAACAACTACACTGTGCCTGTGGTGATGACCAACGATCCTGCAGCCGACTTCAACCCCGGCAACGACATGACCAAGGAGAAAAAGTTCACCCTCTACCGCTACAACCGCAACAGCGACGGCACCCTCGATACTGCCACCAAGCACACGGTGGCCGTGATGACCCTTGCCAACACCACCGAGAAGAGTGACTCGACCGATGCCGATGGTGAGGCTTGGTCGACGGTTGACTACACCATCACCTATCCCGACCAGGCCGATGCCAGCACGACGGGCAAGGTGTATTACTCAGAGAAAGGCTACGACCTGCGCACCGTGAAGTTTGATGACATATTCTCGGCCAGCACCGAGCTCAACGCCCAGCCCTCGGGCTACGTCTACACGGTTGACTATACCTATACCAAGGCCAGCGACAACACGCTGGCATCGATAGAGAGCAACGAGGACGCTGTGCTCGTGCTCAAGACCACGCCCACCATTGTGGCTGCCCGGGTTTACACCCGTGCCGATGTGGATGGCGAGAACGGCAACAAGCCCACCCTTGAGGCGGGCGACCACGACGAGGTGACCTTCGGCGTGCAAAACAACAGCAATATCTTGTACTACAACCTCATGCGCAACGGCGATCGCGTGGGCTATGCCCAGCGCAACCTCGATGGCACCTACACCGGCTTCGGCCTCGACAGCCTGGGCGACTGGGTGAACACTGGAGATAGCAACAACGGCACAATCACCGTGAGCATTGCACTCAACCCCGTGGTGGAGACCAACAAGTGGTGGATCGAAATCGTGCGCAAGAATGCGACCGACTCGCTCACCAGCACCTTCGGCACCCTGCAGCAAGACCGCGAGCACATCGACCTCAAGCTCACCGTGACTGAGGCAGGCCAGTATCCGCGCTCGCATCACCGCGACGTGTATCGTGGCGTGATAAAAGATGTGCTCGTGACGCTTTCTAGCAACACTGGCGAGGTGGCCACCGCAGTGGGCGACAACGGCTACCGCATGTGGCGCAAGATTGGCGACAAGGACTGGGAGCTGATCAATCTGAAGGCATCCGACGAGTGGAACAATGAGAAAGCAGGCGCCAATGCCAGCACTAGTGTGAAAGACGGCTGGCAATGGGATTGGACGCAGCGCGACACCTACGACACTCCCTGGCTCGCCAATGGCGATTCCCTGAAAGTGCAATATGTGATGCACGTCTACATGAAGAATAAGACTGCCAGCAGCAGCGTGTCGAGCTCGCCCCGCAAGGCCGAGAGCGCCGATACCAGCCGCTACACCATAGCCGAGAGTAGCGTCACCGTGACCTTTAGCAACAACACTGTCACCGGCGTTGAGGATGTGAATGCCGCTCCACAAGCAAGCCACGTGAAGGTCTTCGGTATCGATGGCCGCATGATCTACGATGGCGACAGCCGCGACATGCACCTGCCTAGCGGCTTGTGGATTGTGACCAGCCCCACCGGCACCAAGAAAGTTGCAATTCCTTAAGCCCCTATTATAGCAGATAACTGCAATTTCCAAGAATAGGCTTCCTTGCACAAGGAGGCCTATTCTTTTTCACCATGCCAGGCATCTTATTGTGGGAGCGGGTGCAAATCAGGGTTGTCGTTTAAATGCGACACACCGCCGCGTTGATTATATCCACCTGTAGGGCGCCGGTCTTGTGCCGGCCCACAACAAATGTGTAGCCCTTGGCGGGATTAAATGATTGGGGAAATGGTTTTCTGTGTGAGGCGGAGCGGTGGGTTGGGGTGCACCAAGTGGGGGTGTTTTTGCGCCGATTTCGGGGCTGGGGAACGCGAAATTCTAAAATATTGTTGTTAAATCACAAATCTTGTGAAAAAGGGCAATTTTACTTGAAATTAGGCCAATTAAACCGAATGTTTATAGTATTTTTGTAGAATAGAATTGGTGTGCGCTTGCGCACCATGCACATTTTTCTATAAAAAATTGTACAGATTGATGAGAACTAAAATCCTTACGATAGCCATTGCGGCTGCTACAACGTTTCTTGGTGTGAGCAATGCCATGGCGCAAACCCCCGCCGGGGCCGTGAATGCCTCGGGACAAACCACCTTCACCGATGCCGACTTGGCACGTGTGCAAGCCATAGTGAGCAAGAATGTGCCGCAAAACATGGGCATTGGCGCCGTCAAGGCCCGCAGCCTGGCCATGAGCGGCGACACGGTGGTGGTCGACATGAGCGAGAACTTCAGCGACCTGCCTTTCACTCAGGCGTCGATAAGCGCGATGAAGGCCGACGTGCGCCAGTCGCTGGGCAGCCAGTATCGCGACAACCCGGTGAAACTCACCATCGCCGGCACCGATGTGGATGAGTACTTCATCGACTTCGACAGCAGCTACAAGCGCAAGCACGAGCCCTTTGTAACCCCCGTCGACAAGGACCGCCACTACAGCAAGGCCCTCGACGGCAACATTGTGGCCCTGTGGCCCAGCCATGGCTTGTATTTTGAGAACTCACTCAACCGCTGGGAGTGGCAGCGCGGACGCCTGCTGCAGACCGTTGAGGACATGTATACCCACAGCTATGTGATACCCTTCTTGATGCCTATGCTTGAGAATGCCGGCGCCTATGTGTGGGACGCCCGCGAGCGCGACACCCACAAGGTGGCTGTCGTGGCCGACAACGATGGCGGCCTGGCCACCGGCAGCTACAGCGAGCAAAACGGCAAGATGGCCTGGAGCAAGGGCGACGGCGCCGGTTTCGCCTACCTGCACGACCAGTACCGCGACTTTGAGAACCCCTTCACCCAGGGCACCTATCGCCAGGTGGCCACCACCAAGGATAAGAAGAAACTCTCGACCGCCCGCTGGGACGTGACGATGCCCGAGGCTGGCAACTATGCCATCTATGTGAGCTACAAGAGCTTGCCCAACAGCGCTCACGATGCCCGCTACACCGTCAATAGCCAGGCCGGCAGCGAGGAGTTTGTGGTCGACCAGACCATGGCCGGCGGCGTGTGGGTGTATCTGGGCACCTTCCAGCTGCAAAAAGGCTTGAACAAGAATGTGGTGACCCTGAGCAACCTCTCCAAGAGTGAGGACCAGGTGGTCACCGCCGACGCAATCAAGGTGGGCGGTGGCACCAACATGGTGGCCCGCCGCGTGGCATTGCCCACTCCCGAGAACAAGGCCCTTGCCGCCGCTCAGGAAAGCGAGAAGAAACTGGGCAAGGAGGGCATCGACTACGACTATGTGAGCAGCACCGATTATCCGCTCTTTGAGGTCGGCAGCCGCTACTACCTGCAGTGGGCCGGCTTCCCCGACAGTGTGTACTCACCCACGCATGGAATCAACGATTATACCGACGACTACCGCTGCCGAGGCCTGTGGGTGAACCACCTGGCCGGCGGATCGTCGTCGCTCCCCACCCAGCCGGGTCTGAAAGTGCCCGTCGACGTCTCATTCTGCCTGCACACCGATGCCGGCGTGACCAAGAACGACGATATCATAGGCACCCTCATCATCTATTGCACCCGCAAGAACGGCAAGAACTTTGGTAAATATGAAGACGGCACCCCGCGCGAACTCTCCCGCAAGTTTGCCAACCTGGTCACCAGCCAGGTCGTGAACGACATCCGTGCCAAGTATGAGCCCAACTGGACCCGCCGCGGCATGCGCGACGCCAGCTACTACGAGGCCCGCGTGCCCGAGGTGCCTGCCCTGCTCATGGAGCTGCTCTCGCACCAGAATCTGGCCGACATGAAATATGGTCTCGACCCCAACTTCCGCTTCGACGTGAGCCGCGCCATCTATAAGGGTATCCTCAAGTTTATCGCCCAGCGCGACCACCGCCCCTATGTGGTGCAGCCACTGCCCGTCAACAGCTTTGCCATCGACCGAGTGAGCGACGGCTGCTACATCCTGAACTGGAAGCCCACGCCCGACTCCCTGAGCGAGAATGCCGATGCCAAGAAATATATCGTGCTCGAGCGCGTGGCCGACGGCGGCTTCAAGCAGATAGCCGTGACCAAGGACACGAAATATGTGACCTATGTGACCGACAACCTCGTGCACAGCTACAAGATTGTGGCTATGAACGACGGCGGCCGCAGCTTCCCCAGCGAGGTGCTCTCGGTGGGCGTGGCCAAGAATAGCAAAGGCACCGTGGCTGTGGTCAACGACTTCACCCGCCTGAGCGCCCCCGACTGGATTGACGGCGACAAGCATGCCGGCTTCCTCGACGAGGTGGACCACGGTGTGGACTACGTGCAGCAAATCAACTATGTGGGCAAGCAGATTGAGTTTGACCGCAGCCTCGACTGGAAGGACGACGACGACACGGGCTTCGGCGACAGCCGCAGCGACCACGAGACCGAGCCAGTGGCCGGCAACACCTTTGACTACACCGGCATTCACGGCCAGGCGCTGATGGATGCAGGCTACTCCTTCATCTCGATGAGCGCCGATGCCTTCACTGCCGGCAAGGCCGCCAACCAAGGCTACACCGCCGTCGACATCATCCTGGGCAAGCAGAAGACCACCAAGAACGGCCGAGGCGCATTCCCCGACCGCTACAAGATATTCACCCCCGCAATGATGCAAGCCATCACCAGCTTCACCACCGCTGGCGGCAACGTGCTCATGAGCGGCGCCTATGTGGGCAGCGACATCTGGAAAAACGCCAGTGCCACCCAGGCCGAGCAGGCCTTTGCTCAAAATGTGCTGGGCTACAAGCTGCGGGCCACCCGCGCCTGCACCACGGGCAAGGTGGAGACGGTGCCCACCAGCTACAAGGCTCTCTCGGGCAAGCGCACCGCTACCTTCACGCAGCAGCTCAACAGCAAGACCTACGCCGTGGAGTCGCCCGACGCCATCATGCCTGCCGGCAACGGCAGCGAGACCTACATGCGCTATGCCGAGAACCGCAAGCCCGCCGCTGTGGCCAGCGACCATGGCACCTATCGCACCGTGGTGATGGGCTTCCCGCTTGAGACGGTGACCGACGCCAGCGCGCGTGGCGCGATTGTGGGCGATGTGATGAACTTCTTCCAGAAACAATAATATTCACAAAAAAATATATATCATCACAATGATTGATTGCTTCATTCCTTACACGAGCGACGAGCAGGTGAGCAATACCCTGAAGGAATTGCTTGCCGAGCCACTTGTCGACCAGGTCTTCTTCCTGTCGGCCACGCCAGTCACCTCCCAGTACACCGATTGCCACTGCCTGGTGGTGCCCGACTTGACCTCGACCACGACGATGAAGGCCATTGCCGATGCCGCCAAGAGTGACTTTACATTCTTATATAACAAATACGACACGCTGCGCCTCAACTACAAGGCCATGCAGCGGCTGGTGGGCATAGCCCGCGACACCGATGCCGGCATGCTCTATGCCGACCACTATCACAAGAGCGGCGACAAGCGCGACAAGGCTCCGGTGATCGATTACCAGCTGGGCAGCCTGCGCGACGACTTCGACTTTGGCTCGGTGCTCTTCTTCAACACCCGGTATCTCAAGGAGGCCGCCTCGCGCATGAGCGAGAGCTACCGCGCCGCAGGCTTCTACGACCTGCGCCTGCTGCTCTCGGAGCGCTATGGCATTGAGCACGTGAATGAGTATCTCTACACCGACGTCGAGCAAGACCAGCGCTCGAGCGGCGAGAAGATATTTGACTACTGCGACCCCAAGAATGCCGACTCGCAGAAGGAGATGGAAGCAGCCTGCACCGCCCACTTGAAGCGCATAGACGCCTACTTGCAGCCCGGCGACTACCGCGACGTAGACTTCGACGTCGAGCAATTCCCGGTCGAGGCCACCGTGGTGATACCGGTGCTCAACCGCGTGCGCGTGATAGGCGACGCCATCAAGAGCGTGCTCATGCAGAAGGCCGACTTCAAGTTCAACCTCATCATTGTCGACAACCACTCGACCGACGGCACCACCCAGGCCATCGACGAGGCCGCCAAGGCCGACCCGCGCGTGATACACATCATCCCCGAGCGCGACGACCTGGGCATAGGCGGCTGCTGGAACCTCGCCATCAACGACGAGCGCTGCGGCAAGTTTGCCATAGGCCTCGACAGCGACGACGTGTATGCCACGCCCGACACCCTGGCCACGATGATTGCCGAGTTCTACAAGGAGAACGCTGCCATGGTGTGCGGCACCTACATGGTGACCGACGCTGACCTGCACGAGATAGCCCCCGGCGTCATCGACCACCACGAGTGGACGCCCGACAACGGCCGCAACAATGCCCTGCACGTGAACGGCCTGGGCGGCCCGCGCGCTTTCTTCACCCCCATCTACCGCGCCATCAATCTGCCCAACACCAACTATGGCGAGGACTACGCCATGGGCTTGCGCATCTCGCGCGACTACCGCATAGGGCGCGTGTGGACGGTGATGACCTGCGCCCGCCGCTGGGACGACAACACCGACGCCAACCTCGACATCGTGAAAGAGAATGCCAACAACCTCTACAAGGACCGCATACGCACCTGGGAGGTGAAGGCAAGAATTTTGAAAAATAAAACAGCTAAAAAATAAATAATAAAAAATATACACAGCTATGACAAGAATTAACTGCTTCATTCCATTTTCATCGCCCGAACAAGTACAAAAAACCATCGACGGCCTCAAGGCTTGCAGCCTTGTGGGCAAGATCTATCTGCTTGCAGGCGCCGAAGCAACGGGCACCGTTGAGGGCTGCACGGTAATCAACGTGAAAGGCCTCTATGCCAGTGCCACCATCAAAGCCATCGCAGAGAAGGCCGATGCCGACTATGTGATGCTTTACACCAAATACAACACCCTCAAGTTTGCCCCCTATGCCATTGAGCGCCTGGTGAAGATTGCCGACGACAGCCAGAGCGGCATGCTCTATGCCGACCACTACAACGTGACCGAGAAGGGCGCCGACAAGGCTCCCGTGATCGACTACCAGATGGGCAGCCTGCGCGACGACTTTGACTTTGGCTCGGTGCTCTTCTTCTGCGCCCAGTGCTTCAAGCAGGCCGCCGCTGCCATGAAGGCCGACTATGAGTGGGCCGGCCTCTACGACCTGCGCCTCAAGCTCTCGCAGCATGCCGCCATCACCCACATCAATGAGTACCTCTACAGCGACGTGGAGCTCGACACCCGCAAGAGCGGCGAGAAGATCTTCGACTATGTCGATCCCAAGAACCGCGGCCGCCAGATCGAGATGGAGCAGGCCGTGACCGAGCACTTGAAGGAGATAGGCGGCTACCTGCCCTACAAGAAGGCCGACGGCAGCCTCAACGTGCGCCACATCGAGTTCAACCAGGGCAACTTTGATGTAGAAGCCACCGTGATGATACCCGTGCGCAACCGCATTCGCACCATTCGCGACGCCATCAAGAGCGTGCTCATGCAGAAGACCGACTTCAAGTTCAACCTCATGGTCGTCGACAACTTCTCGACCGACGGCACCCGCGAGGCCATCGACGAGTTTAAGGACGATCCCCGCGTGATACACATCATCGCCGACTACTACGACATGGGCATTGGCGGCTACTGGAACCTGGCTGCCCACCACGAGAAGGCCGGCAAGTTTATCGTGCAACTCGACAGCGACGACATGTATAAGGACGAGAACACCCTCACTACCATGGTCAACGCCTTCTATGAGCAAAATGTGGCTATGGTTGTGGGTACCTACATGATGACCGACTTCGACGGCAACATGATTGCCCCAGGCATCATCGACCACAAGGAGTGGACTCCCGAGAACGGCCGCAACAATGCCCTGCGCATCAACGGTCTGGGTGCTCCCCGCGCATTCTACACTCCCGTGCTGCGCGAGGTGATGCTGCCCAACACCAGCTATGGCGAGGACTACGCTCTGGGCCTGAACATCTCGCGTTACTACCAGATAGGACGTGTGTACACTCCCGTGTACATGTGCCGCCGCTGGGACGACAACAGCGATGCCTCGCTCGACGTGGTGAAGATGAACAACAACAACCTGTATAAGGACCGCATACGCACCTGGGAGCTCCAGGCTCGCATTGCGATGAACAAGAAGGCTTAACGACGATGGCTGAAAGCGTTGACTATAGCAAACTGGTGAATGCGCTCATCGAGCGGCAGCTGACCGGCTGGGACGTGGCTAAGAAAAACTACGGCGCCCTGAGCCGCTGCCGGCTGCGCTCGCTCAGGGTGGGGCAGTCGTCGATTGTGCTGCAATTCAATCCCGAGCGCATCCGCTCGAGCGCTGCCAAGGTCGACGCTGCCAGCCTCAAGGCCCGCAAGTGCTTCTTGTGCAGTGAGAATCAGCCTGTCGAGCAGGAGAAAATCGTGTGGAACGGGAAATACAAGATACAGCTCAACCCCTATCCCATATTTCCCTTGCACCTCACCATCTCGGAGCTGCGGCACACTGCCCAGCGCATCGAGGGCCGCATGGGCCACATGCTTGACTTGGCCCACGACCTGCCCGATTTTGTGCTCTTCTACAACGGGCCCAAGTGCGGCGCGTCGGCTCCCGACCACATGCACTTCCAGGCCGGCAACAAGGGCTTCATGCCCTATTGCGACGAGGTGCTCGGCAGCAAGTTGTCGGTTATCGACAACAACGCCTATGGCAGCCTGGCGCTCAGCCAGGGCTTGGGCCGATTGTCGTTCTTGATCACGGCCACGACGGCCAGCAGGGCACAGCAGCTCTACGACGCCTTGTATCGGGCCATGCCCACTAAGGAGGGCGATCCCGAGCCCATGCACAACATATTGTGCTGGTGGCAGCAAGGACGCTACTACATCGCGGTATTTCCGCGCCGCAAGCACCGCCCGGCCTGCTATGGCTCGGGCGAGGGCCAGTTCTTGCTCAGCCCCGCCTCGGTCGACATGGGCGGCGTGTGGGCAGTGCCGGTCGAGAAAGACTTCAATGCACTCACCGCCGGCGATGTGCAAAGCATGCTCGACGAGCTGTGCATGACCACCGACGATGCGATAAACATAATACAACGATTAAAGTAGAATATTTTAAATTACACAAGATATGAGTCAAATTCCCCTGGTGCGAGTAGGCATAATGAATGAGCCTGTGGTAGATTTCGTGCTCAACGGCAACTACCAGGCAGGCGACGTTGTGGCCACTGGGCCTCAACAGGTGCGTTGCACCGACGGCAAGATAGAGTGGAATGGCGCCCTCTACCGCGATTTGTTCTTCTCGCCCAGCAACGAGGAGAGCGACTCCTTTACCTTGAAGGCGGTGACGATAGGCGTGAGCTTCCACTGGCGTCGCAAGGAGGACCAAACCTTCAAGGGCGCTTTGCATTTTATTGTAGAAGACGGCAAAGTCACGCCCATCAATGTGCTCTCGGTCGAGGAGTACCTGCTGAGCGTGATATCGAGCGAGATGAGCGCCAAGGCCTCGCTCGAGTTGCTCAAGGCCCACGCGGTGATCTCGCGCAGCTGGCTGCTGGCACAAATCAACAAGAGCGATGCCGACAAGAACCACGATGTGGAAAAGGCTGCCGACGCCGACGCCGCATCGCAGCTTGAGGACATCAAGTGGTGGGACCGCGACGACCACGTGAACTTCGACGTGTGTGCCGACGACCACTGCCAGCGCTACCAGGGTATCACTCGCGAGTCGACGCCCACCGTGCGCCAGGCCATCAAGGCCACTTGGGGCCAGGTGCTCATGTACGACGGCGAACTGTGCGACGCCCGCTTCTCCAAGAGTTGCGGCGGCGTGCTCGAGGAGTTTGAAAACTGCTGGGAGCCCAAGCACTACGACTACCTGGAGGCCCGCCGCGACAGCAAGGACGAGATGAACTTCCCCGACCTCACGCGCGAAGACAACGCGGCCGAGTGGATACTCTCGAGCCCCGAGGCCTTCTGCAACACCAAGGACCCCGAGATACTCTCGCAAGTGCTCAACGACTACGACCAGGAGACCAAGGACTTCTACCGCTGGAAGGTGGAGTACACCCAAGAGCAGATTGCCGACCTCATCCATCGCCGCACCGGCGACGACTACGGCCGCATCAAGGACTTGCAGCCCGTGGCTCGCGGCACCAGCGGCCGCCTCTACAAGATGCGCATCGTGGGCGAGAAGCTCACCAAGGTCATAGGCAAGGAGCTCGCTATCAGGTATGCTTTGAGCGAGAGTGCCCTCTACAGCTCGGCCTTCATCGTCGAGCGCCACGACGTGGATGCCGATGGCTACCCGCAGAAGTTTGTGCTGCGCGGTGCCGGCTGGGGCCACGGAGTGGGCCTGTGCCAGATAGGTGCCGCCGTGATGGGCGCCAAGGGCTACAACTACAAGGAGATACTCTTGCACTACTTCATAGGCGCCAGCATCAAGGAACTGTATTAACTTTCTGAGAAATCAGTGTAAACTAACGATCAAAAAAATACTATGTTGAAAAATTTGATAAAAGATTATAGAAACCCTTGGTTCTGGGTACCCACCCTGTATTTTGCCGAGGGAATACCCTATTTTGTTGTCAACAACATCAGTGTGCTCATGCTGGCCAAGATGGGTGTGCCCAATGGTGAGATGGCACTCTTCACGAGCCTGCTCTACCTGCCATGGACCATCAAGCCATTTTGGAGCCCCTTTGTCGACATCATCAAGACCAAGCGCTGGTGGATACTCACCATGCAGATTCTCATGACGGCCGCATTCATCCTGCTCACGCTGCTCATGCCGCACCCCGACGCTGCCCTCATCGCATCGGGCAAGACGCCCATCAGCATGTTCTACATCACGCTCATCCTCTTTGTGGTCACAGCCTTTGCCTCGGCAACCCACGATATTGCCGCCGATGGCTTCTACATGCTGGCACTCACGCAAAATAAGCAGGCCGAGTTTGTGGGCATCCGTTCCACATTCTACCGCATCTCGTCGATCTTTGGCCAGGGCGTGCTGGTGTGGATAGCCGGCCACATCGAGAGCACCACTGGCAACATCCCCTTGTCGTGGCAGCTCACCATGCTCGTCACGGCAGCGATTTTTGCCTGCGTCACGCTCTATCACACCTTCTTCTTGCCGGCACCCAAGAGCGACCACTCGTCGCTCGACGCCAAGAATGCCGCTGAGGGCGGCGATGCCAGCGCGGTGGCTGCCAAGCCCACTGCTGGCGAGATTTTCAGAGAGTTTGGCCGCACGTTTGTCACCTTCTTCACCAAGAAAGGCATATGGCTGGCCATCGTGTTTATGCTTCTCTATCGCTTGCCCGAGGCATTCCTCATCAAGATGTGCACCCCATTCCTGGTGGCATCCAAGAATGTGGGCGGCCTGGGCATGAGCACCGAGGCCGTGGGTCTGGCCTATGGCACCGTGGGCGTGCTTGCGCTCACCATAGGCGGCATCCTGGGCGGCGTGTGGGCCTCCAAGGTGGGCTTGAAGAAGTCGCTCTGGGTGATGGCCGCCTGCATGACGCTGCCGTGCCTCACCTTTGTGTACCTCTCTACCTACCTGCCCAGCAACATCGTGGTGATATGTGTGGCAATCGCCGTTGAGCAATTTGGCTACGGCTTTGGTTTCACGGCCTATATGCTCTACATGATCTACTCGTCGGAGGGCGAGTTCAAGACATCGCACTATGCCATCTGCACCGCCTTCATGGCGCTCTCGATGATGATACCTGGCATGTTTGCCGGCTACATCCAAGAGGCACTGGGCTACGAGGGCTTCTTCTGGATGGTGATTGTGTGCTGCATCGCCACGCTCTTTGTCACCTTCCTGGCCGACCGCAAGATCGACCCCGAGTATGGCCGCAAGGAAGCCGAGTGATTTCAACGACTTGAAAAAAATAACCCCTATAAGATACTGAAAAGATGAAAAAGATATTTTTACTGATTGCTGTTGCAATCGTGTCGCTGGCAGCCACTGCGCAGGTGAAGACCGGCATCGAGGTGCTGCGCGACGAGGGTTTCGCCCCGTTGCAGGGCAAGCGCGTGGGGCTGGTGACCAACCCCAGCGGCGTTGACCACAACCTGGTGTCGACAGTCGACATCCTCTACAACGCTCCTGGCGTGAAGCTTGTGGCCCTCTACGGCCCCGAGCACGGCGTGCGCGGCAATGCCCATGCCGGCGACGCTGTGGGCGACGCAGTCGATGCCAAGACGGGCGTGAAGATGTATTCGCTCTTTGGCAAGACCCACAAGCCCACCCCCCAGATGCTCAAGGACATCGACGTGCTGGTCTACGACATCCAGGACATAGGCTGCCGCAGCTACACCTTCTATGCCACCATGGGCATGTGCATGGAGGCCTGCGCCGAGAATGGCAAGGAATTCATGGTGCTCGACCGCCCCAATCCGCTGGGCGGCAACAAGGTGGAGGGCAACCTGGTGGAGAAGGGCTACTTCTCGATGGTGAGCAAGTATGCCATCCCTTATCTCTACGGCCTCACTCCCGGCGAGCTCGCCACCTATCTCAACGAGGAGCATGTGACGGCCAAGAAGGCCAAGCTCACCGTGATACCTATGCAGGGCTGGAAGCGCAGCATGAAGTTTGCCGACACGGGTCTGCCCTGGGTGGCACCCTCGCCACAAATTCCTACGCCCGAGCACGCTGCCTTCTATGCCGTGAGCGGCGTGGTGGGCGAGCTCTATGCCTTCAACACGGGCATTGGCTACACACTGCCGTTCCAGTGCTTTGCCGCTCCCTATATCGATGCCGACAAGTTGTGCGACGCCATGAACGCCCTCAACCTGCCCGGCTTCCGTTTCCGCCCCATCAACTACAAGCCTTTCTTCAAGGTAGGGCCTGAAACCGACGATGCTATGAAGGAGATGCACGGTGTGCAGACCTACATCACCGACCTCGACAAGGCCAATCTCACCCTGTGCCAGTTCTACTTCATGCAGGTGCTGCACGAGCTCTATCCCGATGCCAAGATATTTGACGCCAACGCCAAGCGCGGCTATGGCATGTTTGACAAGGTGATGGGCACCAACCAAATACGGCTCTTGTTTACCAAGAACTACAAGGTGGCCGACATCGCCGACTACTTCAACAAAGATGTAGAAGCATTTAAATCAAAATCAAGTAAATATTATCTTTATAAATAATGGACAGTAGATATCATACCTTTGTAAGAAATATCTCGTGGTTCATACCAAAAGATCGCATCTACACCGACGACCTGCGCTGCCTGGCGTGGGGCACCGATGCCAGCTTCTATCGCCACGTGCCCAAGGTCGTGGTGCGCTCCAAGAATGAGGAGGAAGTGTCGAAACTCCTGCAAGAGGCCAGCAAGCTCAAGCTGCCAGTCACTTTCAGGGCTGCCGGCACGAGCCTCTCGGGCCAGACCAACACCGACTCCATCCTCATCGTGGCTGGCAAGAACTGGGAGAAATACAAGGTGAGCGACGATGCCAGCACCATCACCATGCAACCTGGCCTGGTGGGCCACAAGGTGGATGAGATATTGAAGCCCTACGGCCGCGTGTTCTCGCCCGACCCGGCGTCGAAAAACTCGGCCATGGTGGGTGGCATTGTCATCAACAACGCCTCGGGCATGAGCTGTGGCACGCATGCCAATAGCGACAAAATCATGAAATCGATGCGCATCGTCTTTGCCGACGGCACCGTGCTCGACACGGGCGACGCCCACAGCCGCGCCGCCTTCAAGGCCAAGCGCCCCGAGCTGATACGCGGCATCGAGGACCTGCGCGACAAGATTATGGCCGATCCCGAGCTGGTGAAGCGCATCAAGTATAAGTACCAAATCAAGAATGTGACGGGATTGAACATCTATCCCTTTGTGCGCTTTACCGACCCCTTCGACATCATCACCCACTGCATGGTGGGCAGCGAGGGCACCCTGGGCTTTGCCAGCCAGTTCACGATGGCCACGGGTCACCTCTACAGCCACACGGCCAGCGCGATGCTCTATTTTGAGGACATGCGCAAGGCCTGCGAGTGTGTGGTCGACCTGAAGAACAGTCCTGTGGAGTGTGCCGAGATACTCGACAAGAAGTCGCTCTCGGCAGCCGAGGACACTACCGGTGAGGGCCTCACCGCCATCCTGGTGCGCACGTCGGCCGACAGCGAGGACGACTTGCAGAAGAACATAGCCCACATCATGCGTGTGGTCGACAACTACAAGCTCTATGTGCCCGCCCGCTTCACCAGCGACCCCAAGGAGTATGGCAAATACTGGCAGATACGCTCGGGCATATTCCCCATCGTGGCCGGCACGCGCCCCATAGGCACCACGGTGATTATCGAGGACATCGCCTTCCACATCCAGGACCTGCCCAATGCCACGGTCGACCTGGCCAAGATGCTCAATGAGCATGGCTACCCCGACAGTTGCATCTATGGCCACGCGCTCGAGGGCAACTATCACTTTGTGATATGCCAGTCGTTTGAGACCAAGGCCGACGTGGAGCAGTATCAGGAACTCATGCGCGAGATTGTGAAGCTCGTGGTCGACAAGTACGACGGCTCGCTCAAGGCCGAGCACGGCACGGGCCGCAACATGGCTCCCTTTGTGCGCAAGGAGTGGGGCGACAAGGCCTATGAAATCATGAAGCAGGTGAAGCACCTCTTCGACCCCGACAATATTTTGAATCCCGGCGTAATCTTCAATGAGGACCCCAACAGCTTTGTGCAGAACATCAAGCCGCTGCCTCGTGTCAACGAGCACGTCGACAAGTGCATGGAGTGCGGCTTCTGCGAGGTGAACTGCCTGAGCTGTGGCTTCACCCTGAGTTCGCGCCAGCGCATCGTCACGCAGCGCGAAATCACCCGCCTGCGCCAGAGCGGCGAGAATCCTGCCCGCCTGCATCGCATGGAGAAGCTCTACCGCTACTATGGCAACTACACCTGCGCTGCCGATGGCTTGTGCAGCACCTCGTGCCCCATGAAGATCAATACAGGCGACATGACCCACGACATTCGCACCGCCCTGCGCCCGGCCACGAGCATGGGCTACAAGGTGGGCGACTACTGCGCCCGTCACCTGAATGGCGCCCGCGAGCAGGCCAAGGCGGCCCTCACCGCTGCCAGCGCGGCTCATGCCGTGATGGGCGACTCGCTGGTGAGCGCCGTGGGCAAGGGATTGAACAAGATGGGTCTGCCGCTGTGGACACCCTCGCTGCCCAAGGCTCACAGCCAGAAGCCGCTCGACACTGCCGAGAGCGACAAGAAGGTGGTGTACTTCCCAAGCTGCCTCAACCAGACGATGGGCAAGGCCAGCAAGGGACCCAAGGTCGACCTCATCGACGAGGTGGTGGCCTTCTTGAAGAAATGCGGCTGGCAAGTGATATATCCACGCGACATGAAGAAATTGTGCTGCGGCATGATATGGGAAAGCAAGGGCATGCCCGACATTGCCGACCGCATGACGGCCCAGCTCGAGACCGCTCTGCTCGAGGCCAGCGAAGGTGGCAAGTACCCGGTGGTGTGCGACCAGAGTCCCTGCCTGCACCGCATGCTCCAGCACATGACCCGCGTGAAGCCGCTCGAGCTCATGGAGTTTATCCACGACTATGTGGCCGATGACCTGGAATTCCACCAGACCCACGAGCCCATCGCCGTGCACCTCACTTGCTCTACCCGCCTGATGGGCCTCAACGACAAGATGCTCGACCTGGCACGCCGCTGCTCGAGCAGCGTGCTCGTGCCCGATGGCGTGGGTTGCTGCGGCTTTGCCGGCGACAAGGGTTTCACCCATCCAGAATTGAACCGTTACGCCTTGCGCAAGTTGCGCCCGCAAATCGAGAAAGCCGGCATCAAGCGGGGCTTCTCCAACAGCCGCACTTGCGAGATAGGCCTCACAACCAATAGCGGTGTGCCTTATCAGTCGCTCATCTACTTGATCGACGAGTGCACCACAGTAAAGAATAAATAAAAATAGAAAAAGTTTTATGGTCGAACAATCAAAACGACTTGTATCACTCGATATCCTGCGGGGTATCACCATTGCGGGCATGCTGCTGGTCAACAACCCAGGCACGTGGAGCCACATCTATGCTCCGCTTGACCATGCCGAGTGGATAGGTCTCACACCCACCGACTTGGTGTTTCCCTTCTTCATGTTCTGCATGGGTGTGGCCATGTATTTCTCGCTGCGCAAGTTTGAGTTCAAACTCTCGCCCAAGTTGGCGATCAAAATCGTGCGCCGCACCGTGCTGCTCTTTTTGATAGGGTGGGCTGTGCACTGGTTCAGCCACTTGCTCTATGGCCTGGTGCGTGGCAACTCGTGGGCCGTGGCGCTCAACAACCTCGACTCGTTGCGCATATTGGGCGTGTTCCAGCGCCTGGCACTGTGCTACTTCTTCGGCTCGCTGTGTGCCATCTTCATCAGGCACAAGGCCTTGCCTTGGGTGGTGGGCGGCATCCTTGTGGTCTATGCCATCATTCTGGGCGTGGGCCACGGCTACGACTTCTCGATCAACAACATCGTAGCCCGCGTCGACAATGCCGTGATGGGGCCCAACCACATGTATCACGAGGCTGCTGGCGGCATCTCGATCGCACTCGACCCCGAGGGCATACTGAGCACGTTGCCCTGCATCGCTCACACGCTCATAGGCTTCCTGGTGGGCAAGATGATTGTGGAGCACAAGGACAACAAGTTCCGCATGGCGCGCCTGCTCGAGGTGGGCTTCGCCTTCATCCTGCTGGGCTGGCTGCTGCACTATGGCATACCGTGTGCCAAGAAGGTGTGGACCTCGAGCTATGTGCTCATCACCACAGGCCTGGCCATGAGCGTGCTGGCACTGCTCATCCTGGTCATCGACGTGAAGGGGCACAAGAAGTGGTGCCACTTCTTCCAGGCCTTCGGCATCAACCCCTTGACGCTCTACCTGCTGGGCAGCATCTTCTCGATCGTGTTTGGCGCAGTGACGCTGCACTCCAGTGCCGACTTCAAGAATCCCGACCCGGCCGCTGCTGCCACGCTCTATAGCCAGGCTGCCGCCAAGGGCCTGCCCCAAGCGCAAAACAACCTCGCCATTGCCTACTATGGCGGCACTGGCGTGGATGAGAACAAGACGCAAGCTGTGCAGCTGCTGCAAAAAGCAGTCGCCGCCGACTCCACACTCACGCAACCCCGCTACAACCTGGCGCTGGCTCTGCTTCAAGACGACAATGAGGCCAACGACGCGCAAGCCATCCCGCTGCTCACCGCCGCTGCCGACTCGGCCATGCAGGAGGCTCAATTCAACCTGGGCCTGTGCTACGACTACGGCAAGGGCGGTCTGGCCGTCGACCACAAGCGTGCCGCCGCGCTCTATAGCCTGGCCGCCCAGCAAGGCCTGCGCCGCGCTCAAGTGGCTTGCGACAAGAGTTATGCCGACACGCTGGGCGTGACTGCCCACAACACCTTTGGCGACCTCTTCATCACCGACATGGCCGCTTGCGACTCCATCGCCGGCCAGCAGCTCACGCCCACCCAGGTGCAATACAATAGCGGCGTGGCAGCCGCCAAGGGCGCCGGCGAGCGCACCACGGTGCACAGCGCCGTCTTCGACTTCTGCAAGATGGTGACGCTCGACGAGACCATGGCCTCGTGCCTCTATGCGATACTCTTTATCCTCTTCAACTGGATATTTGGTTACATCCTTTACAAGAAAAAAATAATTATAAAAATATAAATTACTATGATGATTTTAATTGCAGATTGCGGCTCCACCAAGATTGACTGGTGCTTGCTCAATGGAAAAGAAAAAGTAGCACAAATTTTCACCACCGGCATGAACGCCTTGCTCATGACCGAGGAAGAAATGACTGCGTGCATTAAGAAGGAATTGATGCCTCACATCAGTGGCTATCAGGTTGACGAGATACACTTCTACGGCGCTGGCATCATCAGCGACGACATCAAGTCGCATGTGGTCAACGCCCTCAAGGCCAATATGCCTCATGCCACCAATATCGAGGTCGAGACCGACCTGCTGGCCGCCGCTCGTGCCCTGTGTGGCCACAAGCCTGGCATCGCCTGCATCCTGGGCACTGGCAGCAACTCGTGCTACTACGATGGCGAGAAGGTGGTCGACAACGTGTCGCCGCTGGGCTACATCCTGGGCGACGAGGGCAGCGGTGCCGTGCTGGGCAAGCTGCTCGTGGGCGACGTGCTCAAGCACCAGCTTCCCGAGCACCTGTGCGAGAAGTTTCTCAAGGAGTACAACCTCGACCGCAACACCATTATCGACCACGTGTATCGCAAGCCGGCTGCCAACCGCTTCCTGGCCCAGTTTGCCCCCTTCCTGGAGCACAACATCGAGGAGCCCTCGATACACCGCATCGTGCTGCACTCATTTATCGACTTCTTTGTGCGCAACGTCGAGAGCTACAAGGACTACAAGAAGTTGCCTTGCAACTTTGTGGGCAGCATAGCTGTGCTTGAGAAGGCCACCCTCATCGAGGCTGCCCAGTCGCAAGACATCACCGTGGGCAACATCATTCAAGACCCCATGGAGGGCCTCATCAAGTTCCACTCGCAGCAAGACTAAGGGCGGCGAGTGAGGCACTCAATATCGAAACATTTTATATATAATACTAATTGATATATGGCTTTTGTGAAAATAAGCGAGCAAGACTCGCTCTACAATGATCTGGAGAAGAAATCGGTGCATGAAATCCTCACCGAGATCAATCACGAGGATCACAAGGTGGCCGACGCCGTCGAAAAGACCATTCCTCAAATCGAGAAACTCGTGACCGGCATCGTGGCACGCATGAAGAAGGGCGGACGCCTCTTCTACATGGGCGCTGGCACATCGGGCCGGCTGGGTGTGCTCGACGCAAGCGAGATACCGCCCACCTTCGGCATGGACCCGGGCTGGATTATCGGCATCATCGCTGGCGGCGACACCGCGCTGCGCAATGCCGTTGAGAATGCCGAGGACGACACCGAGCAGGGCTGGAAAGACTTGCTGAAATACAACATCAACGAGAAAGACACCGTGGTGGGCATCGCCGCCTCGGGCACCACACCCTATGTGATAGGCGCCCTCAAGGCCGCTCGCGCCCATGGCTGCCTCACTGGCGCCATCACCAGCAACCCCGACGCTCCCATCAGCGAGGCCGCCGAGATTGCCATGGAGATGATTGTGGGTCCCGAGTATGTGACTGGCAGCAGCCGCATGAAGTCGGGCACGGGTCAAAAGTTGATATGCAACATGATCTCGACCAGTGTGATGATCAAGATGGGCCGCGTGAAGGGCAACAAGATGGTCAACATGCAGCTCACCAATAAGAAGCTCATCGACCGCGGCACCCGCATGGTGGTCGAGGAGCTGGGCCTGCCCTACGACGACGCCAAGCGCCTGCTCCTGCTGCACGGCTCGGTCAAGAAAGCCTGCGACGCCTACCGCGAAGACTCCAAGTAGAGCGCGTGCGCGCCGCGCTTGCCCTTGCGACAGGGCAACTAGCCCGCAAGGCATTACAACACAGCACAATGAAGCCTGCTTCCCGCAATTGGGGGGAGCAGGCTTTGCTATTCTCTTGCAGTCACAATAATCTTTCTCTGGACTGTCATTTCACATGGTCGGTCTCGGTGCTTGAGTTGATTTGCTGGTAGGTGGTCTTGCCGGCCTTGCTGGCGGCGATGACGTCGGTCATGGTCTTGAAGGTGTAGCCGCGGGCGCGCAGGCCGTCGATGATTTCGCCCAGATGGGTGTAGACGCGGTCGGACACGGTGCGGCCGGGATAGTTCATGGCATGCACAAGCAGTATCACGCCGTTCATGCCGTGCTGTGCCTCATAGCGCCACAACGTCTGCATGATGTCGTGGGCCGATGTGTAGTTCTTGTCGCCGGGTGCCGTCCAGTCCATGTCGGTATTGATGCCTGCAGTGGGGCTGATGAGGTGGTAGCCCAGGCGGTGCAGCTCGTCAACGTTCTCCTGGTTGTAGGTCTCATAGGGCGGTATCATCCAGCAGTATTGGCTCTTCTTGAGGCCCACCTCGTTGAGCTTTTGCTCCATGAGCTTGATATCCTTGTCGATAGAGTCGGTTGTAACCAAGCTCTTGCCGCCCTCGCTCATGAGCAGGTGGGCATAGGAGTGGGCCGAGAGGTAGTGCCCGTCGGCCACAATGCGCTTGATGGCCGCCTTATACTTGGGCTGGTCGAAGCACACGCCTGTGGGGAAGAACGAGCCTTTCACGCCCTTCTGCTTCAGGATGTCGAGCACAGGTACCACGCCGTCGAAGTTCTCAAAGCGGCCGCTGTCGGCACTGCTGTAGTGGGCGGTAAACACGAGGTAGACGGCTTTCTGCTTCGGGTTGATTTTGCGGGCCACGCCTTGCTGATCTACCACCAGGGCGAGTCCCGAGGCTTGGCCTTGCTTCTCGGTGTTGCTACCTGCAGTGTGGCAGGCGGTGCATAGCAGCATCACAAGGCCTATTGCGACGTAGTGGGCAGCAGTGGCTTTTGCCAGTGGGTGCATTTCAAAAGGAAATCTCATATCGATGGTTTATTTAATGGTTACACAACACCACAAAGTTACTACTAAAAAACGTAATCTCAACGCCTGTCGGCTCGAAATTTTATTAGCAACCAATCTGCATCCATCGCAATAAGTGTGCTGGTACCGTGGGGGCACCCTGCCATTTGCCCGCCTGCTACCCGCCTGCCACTAAAAAGCCACAGCCCTTCTACGATGGCATGGGCTGTGGCTGTGATAGGATTGAGTTGCAACAACAGGCGGGCTGTGCTACTTCACGGCGAAGTTGTCGGCATAGCGGCTCACGGTGGTTGCGAAATTGGGGTTGCGGCGCACGAGCTTGAGGTTCACATAGTACTCCTCGCTCACCTCGGTGAGGAATTTGCTGCCAAAGCCATTGGCCAGGGCGTTCTCGAGATACTTGAGGGCTTGCTCGTCGTCGACGTTGATGTCGCTCAGCAGGGCCGAGGCATAGTAGTAGGCCTCGCCGCCGGGCAGCGGGTTGTCGCCTATGATTTTGCGTGCCCACTCCTTGGCCTCGTCGTCCTTGCCAATCTCGTGCAGGGCAAAGCCGCGCAGGCTGGCCATGTCGTCGCCATTGCTGAGCATGGCGGTGAAGTCGGTGATGGCGGCGTCGGGTTTCCTGAGGCGATACTTATTGATGAAGCCGCGCAGCAGCAGGGCCTCGTTGTTTTTGGGCTCGGCAGCGATGAGCTTGTTGAGGCAATCCATAGCCTCGTTCTTTTGCCCCAGGGCATAGAGGATGCGGGCCTCGGCCAGCAGGATGGGGCCGTAGTTGGGTTTGAGTGCCTCGCCTTGCTTGAGCACGTTGTAGGCCAGGGCAAAGTTGTTGCCCGTGCCCTGGTAGCGAGTGATTTGGGCCTTGAGCACATAGGCGTCTACGTCGTTGGGATTGCGCTGAAGGGCCTTGTTGATGTTTTGCAAGGCGTCGTCGTAGAGCGTGAGCTCAAACTGGCAACGGGCGGCGTCCTCATAGACCGAGTAGTCGTCGTAGAAGTTGTTGCTGATGATGATGTTGAAGTCGTTGAGAGCCTGGCCGTAGTGCAGGTAGTTCTTGGCAATCTGCGCGCGCAGGTAGTAGAAATTGCCCTGGCGTGGAGCGTTGTCGATGGCGCGTTGCAGGGCGTTCATCACAGCGTCGTAGTGGGTCTCGCTCAGCGTCCACAGTTCCGAGATGCCCTTGTTGCCGCTTGAACTCAGACTCATGGCTATGATGTAGTCTTCGGCGGCGTTCTCATAGGCGTTGGTCATCTTGTACACGTTGGCGCGGTTGTAATACACATTGGGCTCTTGCGGGAAGAGCTTCACGGCGCGGTCGCAATACTCGATGGCCTTGTCGTTGTTGCCGCGCTTGGCCTCTACCTGGGCCAGGCCGTAGAAGGCGTCGTAGTTTTGCGGGCTCTGGCGCAGGATGGTGTTGAAGCCATTCTCGGCCTCGGGCAGGTTGCCTTGCTTGAGGGCGAGCTTGGCGCTCAGGTCCACACCGTTGAGGCTGCGGGGATTGAGCGCGGTGGCGCGTTTCAGGTCGGCGGCCTCGGCCAGGTAGTTCTCTTTCAGGTCGTAGAGCTTGGCACGCAGTATCAAGGCGTCGTAGAGCTGGTCGGCCTCTTTCTCGGGGCATTGCTCAATGACCTTGTTCACGTCGGCGAGCGAGCGGTCGTAGTCGCCGTTGAAGTAGAGCTGCATGGCGCGGGCGTAGCGCACGTCGTAGGCATCGGGGGTGAGTGCCAGTTGGTCGTCGTAGACCTTCATGACGGCAGCTTTGATTTTGATTGCTGTAGAGTCGTCGTCGTTGGCAGCTTGTGCCTGAGTGATGGCTCCGCTCAAGGCGATTGCCACGACGAGGATGAGATACTTGATTTTCATCTTGATATAAAAAATGTTATTTGATATTTTCATTGATTTTGTTGATTGCCATGCGCAGCTGCGTGAGTCGCTCGAGCAGACCCTCGAGCAGGTCGAGGCGCAGCATGTTGGCGCCGTCGCTCTTGGCCACGGCGGGGTTCTGGTGGGTTTCCAGGAAGATGCCGTCGGCACCCGTTGCGATGGCAGCGCGGGCTATGGTCTCGATGAGCTCGGGGCGGCCGCCGGTCACGCCCTTGCTCTGGTTGGGCTGTTGCAGCGAGTGGGTGATGTCGACGATCACGGGGGCATACTGGCGCATCACTGGTATGCCGCGGTAGTCGACGATGAGGTCTTGGTAGCCAAATGTGGTGCCGCGCTCGGTGATGGCCACGTCGTCGTTGCCAGCGTCGCGCACCTTCTGCACGGCATATTGCATGGCCTCGGGCGAGAGGAATTGCCCCTTTTTCACATTCACCATCTTGCCGGTCTTGGCGGCTGCCACGAGCAGGTCGGTCTGCCGGCACAGGAATGCGGGGATTTGCAGCACGTCGACATATTCGGCTGCCATGGCGGCCTCGCCGGGGGTGTGGATATCGGTCACCACGGGAATGTGGAAGGTATCGTGCACCTTGCGCAGTATCTTGAGCGCCTTCTCGTCGCCTATGCCGGTGAAGGAGTCGAGGCGCGAGCGGTTGGCCTTGCGGTAGCTGCCCTTGAACACGTAGGGGATGCCCAGGCGCTGGGTTATGGTGAGCGCCTTCTCGGCGATGTCGAGGGCCATTGCTTCGCCCTCGATCACACATGGGCCGGCAAGCAGGAAGAAATTGCCGGTAGGCGACGACATCAATTCTTTTATCATTTCTTTTTTATCAATTTTAGCCGCTGGGCACAGAGTCCAGGGACTGGTGACTATTAAGTTTTGCTTTCTCTCTGGTCGATGGCGTGGCACGCTGCCACGGCCCACATGGCGGCCGTCTCGGTGCGCAGGCGGCTCTCGCCCAGCGACACGGGCATGAATCCCGCAGCCAGCGCTGCCTGCACCTCGGCCGGGCTGAAGTCGCCCTCGGGGCCTATCACGATCATCGTGTCGCGCTCCGGCTCGTAGGCCTGGGCAAAGCTCTTGCGCTGCTCGCGGGGCAGGACAGGGTCGATGTAGGCGATATACTTGTTGCCGGCAAAGGGCTCGTCGAGCAGTTGCCCGAGGGGCGTCATCTCGTCGAGCTGGGGCAGGGTGGCCTTGAGCGACTGCTTCATGGCCGAGACCATGATCTTGGCCAGGCGGGTCGTCTTGAGCTGACGGCGCTCGCTGTTCTGGCACAAGATGGGCACCAGGCGGTCGATGCCCATTTCGGTGACGCGGTCGGCCATGTCCTCCATGCGCTCCATGAGTTTGGTGGGAGCCACGCACAGCACAATCTTGTGGCCCCAGTGGGGCGGCTTGTGCTCGATGCTCACAATCTCAACGCCGCACCGCTTGGGGTGAGCCAGCGTGATGCGGCAGGTATACAGGTTGCCACGGCCGTCGACGACCTCGATGCAGTCGCCCTCGCTCAGGCGCAGCACGCGCACGCAGTGCTTCGACTCCTCCTCGGTGAGGGTGAGCGTGGCGGCTATATCGGGATTGTAGAAACGATGCATGTGGCAATTTGTGTTGTTTTCGTTTTACTGCTGTTGCTCAGGCACGTGCTTGTAGCGGAAGCACACCATGAAGGCCAGTGCTACCACCAGGGCAAATCCTGCGAAGATAAACCAGGCGCTCGACCAGTCGCCCACCAGGTAGCCGCCGTCGTTGTAATGGCAGTAGTGGTTCACGATCTTGCCAGCTGCCAGTGTGCCTATGGTGGCACCCATGCCGTTGGTCATGAGCATAAACAGGCCCTGGCCCGAGGCACGCACGCTGGGGTCGCACTCCTTGTCGACAAAGAGGCCGCCCGACACGTTGAAGAAGTCGAAGGCCACGCCGTAGACGATGCACGACAGGATGAAGAGTATCACGCCCGGGAAGGCTGGGTTGCCCAGGCCGAAGAAGCCGAAGCGCAGCACCCAGGCAAACATGGCGATGAGCATCACCACCTTGATGCCGTAGCGCTTGAGGAAGAACGGGATGAGCAGGATGCACAATGCCTCGGCCACCTGCGAGAGCGAGATGAGCATGGTGGCATTGTTGGCGCCAAACGAGTTGGCAATGGCTGGGTCGGTGCTGCCCTTGAAGCTGGTGATAAATGGCGTTGCAAAGCCGTTGGTCACCTGCAGCGACATGCCCAGCAGCATCGAGAAGATGAAGAACAGGGCCATCTTGCGCTCCTTGAAGAGCTTGAAGGCATCGAGGCCGAAGAGTTGCGACAGAGTCTGTTGTGGCTTTTTCACCAGCTTGCACTGCGGCAGGGTGAAGCAGTACAGAAACAGGAGCACACTCAGCAGGCCCGACACCAGAAATTGCATATAGGTGTACTGGAACTTGCCCTCGCTCGAGCCCAGCGTGAAGCCGAAGCTGCCATTGTCGATTGTGGCGCAGTTGACAAACCACATGGTGGCAATGAAGCCCACGGTGCCAAACACACGGATGGGCGGGAAGTCCTTCACCGTGTCGTAGCCGTTGTCCTTGAGGATGGTGAATGCCGCGGTGTTCGACAGGGCCAGTGTGGGCATGTAGAAGGCCACACTCACGGTGTAGACGGCGATAAATGCCGCCTCGTTGGGATTCACTCCCGCGGCTGCTGCCTCATAGCCCATGTAGCACAGCGCTATCATGGCGATGCCGGCGCACAGGTGGCACAGGCCCAGCAGGCGCTGCGGTTGCACCCACTTGTCGGCCACGATGCCCATGAGCGTTGGCATGAAGATCGACACGATGCCTTGCAGGGCATAGAACCACGAGATTTCGGTGCCCATGCCTGCTTTTCCCAGGTAGTTGCCCATGCACGTGAGGTAGGCGCCCCATACTGCGAACTCCAGAAAGTTCATCACAGTAAGTCTTACTTTTATATGTTTCATTGTCAAGTTTATATGTTTTGGTTTTATTTTTTTGTAGTTCCGTTCTCGTTGCTTTGCGGCCCCTGGTGCTGGGTGCGTGCCTTGATGATTTTCTGTATCTCGGCAGCGCGCTCATATTCCTCGTCCTCCACATATTTTGCCATGCGGCGCTGCAGCACCTCGATGGGTTGCTCCTCGAGCGGCTTGTGGGCCTGGCGGGCCACTGGGGTGCCGTCGGCCTCCTTGGCCTCCATCAGGATGCCCGTCTTGTCGATAATCTCGGGCGTGGTGAAGATGGGCGACCCGGTGCGAAGGGCCAGCGCCACAGCGTCGCTCGTGCGCGAGTCGAGCGTGATTTGCCGCTCGCCGTCGTTGAGCTTGAGTTCGCTCATAAACACGCCGTCGCTAAACTTGTAGATAAACACCTCGTCGAGCGAGATGCCATAGGCGTGCATCATGCTCACCATCAGGTCGTGCGACATGGGGCGTGGCGGCACGATGTTCTCCAGGCGCATGGCTATTGCCTGCGCCTCGGCAAGGCCCACCACGATGGGTATGCGATAGGGCCCGCCGACCTCGCGCAGCAGCAGCGCGTAGGCGCCGGTCTGCACGGGGTTGTAGGTGATGCCCATCACTTTAAGCTCAATTTTTTCTGCCATAATATCTTATATTCTCCTTTTTTTCTTTTTTAATAAGCTATTAAGTTTTGCCTGCGGCAGTGTGTGTGTCACACCTTCTGCCCCGTGATCACGCCGCTGCCATAGCACAGGTGGTGGCTGGCGTCGTAGATCACGGCAAACTGGCCGGGGGCGATGCCCTGCACGTCGCGCTCGCTCTCGATCACCCACTCGCTATCGTGCAGGTGAGTGAGCTTGGCGGGCATGAATACGGGCGTGTGCCGATTTTTAAACGTGATGTCGATGGGCCCCTCCTGGCCCTCCCAGGGGTTGCCCGAGATGAAGTGCATCTCGTCGAGGTGCAGCACGCGGCCATATTGCTTGGCCGTGCCATAGCCGTTGCTCACATAGATGGCGTTGTCGGCTATGTTCTTCTTCACCACATACCACGGCCCGCCGCTCAATCCCAGGCCCTTGCGTTGCCCTATGGTGTGGAACCAGTAGCCGTTGTGCTCGCCCAGCTTGCGTCCTGTTTCTATCTCGATGATGGGACCGCGCTTCACGCCCAGGTGACGGCGTATGAAGTCGTTGTAGTTGATTTGTCCCAGGAAGCATATGCCCTGGCTGTCCTTGCGGTAGGCGTTGGGCAGGGCCGCCTCTTGGGCGATGCGGCGCACCTCGCTCTTGGGCAGGCCGCCGATGGGGAACATCACGTGCTGCAATTGCTGGTAGGTGATTTGAGCCAGAAAATCGGTCTGGTCCTTCACCGGGTCGACGGCTGTGGCCAGATATTTGGTGCCGTCGATCTCGCAGGTGGTGGCATAGTGGCCTGTGGCGGTCATGTCGAAGTCCTTGCCCCAGCGCTGCTCAAAGTAGCCAAACTTGATCATGAGGTTGCACATCATGTCGGGGTTGGGCGTGAGGCCTTCCTTCACCGTCTTCAGGGCATAGGCCATCACGTTGTCCCAGTACTCCTGGTGCAGCGACACCACGTCGAGGGGGAGTCCGTATTTCTTAGCTATCAAGGTGCACATCTCAATGTCTTCCTCGGCACTGCAGTCGCCCTCGTCGTCGTCCATGCCAATCTGGATGTAGAAGAGGTGCAAGTCGTGCTTGCCCTCCTCCACCAGCTTGTGTACCACAACGGCGCTGTCGACGCCACCCGATATCAATACTGCTATATTCATTGTTGGTTGTTATCCTTTCTCTTGGTTTGATTGTGTTGCTCTCTGCGTGTGTGTGTGCTCACGCCTTGTCGAGCACCTCGTCGTCCTCCTTGTCGCGGTCGAGCAAGGCGGCTATCACATAGTCGACCGAGATCTTGCCCGGGCCCGCCAGCAGCATGTAGATGAAGATGCCGCAAAACATGATGGGGTAGCCCGGCTTGAAGATGAAGATCTGGTCGGCTGGGTCGCCGCTGGGCGTCATGAGCAGGAAGGTGACGTAGACCATCAGGGCGAGCGACGGAATGAGCGCGATGCGCATGAAGAGCCCCAGGATGATGCACGTGGCACACAGCAGCTCCACAGCCACGATAATGGCTATCGACACCTCGGGCGAGAGACCGCAAAATCCCGAGAACACATGGGCTATCTCGTCGAAGTGCATGATTTGGCGCAAGCCAAATTGCAGAAACATCACGCCCGTAAACAGCCTCAAGAACAGCCTCGACAAGTTGCTATAGGTGTGCCCGGCGCTGTATAGGAATAATTGCTTAACTTTAGTTGAAACCATAGTTCTGTGTTGTTTTGCTTTTTCAGTCTACCTGTAAAATGCTGATTTAATAAAGTCGACCGTCACATTCTTGGTCTGTATCACGTGGTTGCGGTCGAGAATGAAGAACGACGGCTCGCCGCGCACGTCGATTTGCTCATATACTGCCGGGGCAGTCACCAGCGTCCAGTTGGGATACTGCGAGGCCTCGGCCAGAAATTGCTTGCCGTCTTTGCCGGTATACACGTTGATCACCTTCATGAAGCCGCTCGTTATCATCTTGTTCACGGCCAGGTCGGCACTCAGGCGCGTGCGCTCGAGCGGGCTGTCGTTGTCGTCGCCCGTGAAGAAGAGCAGCACGATTTGTGCCGTGTCGATAGGCAGCTCGTTGATCTTGTGCTTGCCGTCGACGCCAGTCACGTCGATATTGGGCATCGCCTCGCCCAGCTTCGAGCTATTGATGCGGTTATACACGTCCTTATACACCGCCTTCTCCTTGCTGGGCATCCACGAGGCGTCGAGCACACTTTGCAAGAAGGTGAGATACACCTCGTCCTTGGTGCCCGAGTTGTTGAAATAGAGCAGCAAGTTGGCCGCGTTGATGAGCTTCATGAAATTCTGCTGGTTGGCCTGTGCCTTAAACATCAGGCTCCTGATGGCTCCCAGCGCCACATTGCTGTTGGCCTGCTTCATAAAGCTGATGAAGTCGTTCATCGCCGTCACCAGCAGGCTGTCGTTGTCGGCTGTGAGTTGCCGCGTCACGTCGAAGTTGTCCCAGAAGTGCAGCGTGCAGTAGTTAAACCGCGACTCCATCGTGCTGCACGTGTCGGGTGCCGTGGGGTATTGAAACAGTGTGGTGTAGCCGGCGGCGCTCGCCTTGAGTCCTGCCAGCGAAATCGTCAATAGAACGAATAAAGTCAAAAACTTTTTCATGTTTTTCCTCGTGAAAAATCTATATGTCTACAATTAACTAGTAAAGGTACAACAAACCCTCCAATTGCCCAAATCTTTCCCTCAAAATCGCCCTAAACCCCCGCATTCTTCGCTTTTTTTCACATTTCCATCCTCTTCACCCCCTGTTCCCACCCCAATCACCCTCTCAACACGGCTCTTTCATTAAAATCAAAAAACTGGCCATAGTGCCCCCTGCCCGCTCCGAGGGGAGCAGGCGGATGTGGTGTAGCCTGTGTGTCAGTTCTTTAGATGTGAGTCAAAATTCAAAAATTTGTCATTTCTGCGCCATGAAGCGCTTTAAATTGGCAAAGCTCA
>OMUK01000046.1 GCA_900314215.1 uncultured Prevotellaceae bacterium | reverse complement strand
GGAGCGGGTAGGGGGCGCTATGGCCTTTTTTTTGTTTTAAATGAAAGAGCCGTGCCCGCATGCCATTTTTTTTTGCAACGCATTGTGCAAGATTATGGGTGCTATGTGAAAAAAAAATTGTAATTTTATCAACTCAAAATCACACAGCAGAAATCTCATGCAAGCACAGCAACAAAATATCGACCTCGACAACCCGGAGTTTCAGAACGCCTGGGCCATGATACAGAACACCCACCGCTCGGTGTTTCTCACGGGCAAGGCGGGCACGGGCAAGAGCACGTTTCTGCGCTACATGTGTGCCCACACCAAGAAGAAATATGTGATACTGGCTCCCACTGGCATCGCCGCTGTGAACGCCGGCGGCCAGACGCTGCACTCCTTCTTCAAGATACCCTTCAAGCCGCTCATCCCCGACGACCCCGACTACTCGCCACGCCGCATCAGGGAGACGATGCGCTTCCCGCGCACCAAGCTGAAGCTGCTGCGTGAGCTGGAGCTCATCGTGATCGACGAGATATCGATGGTGCGCTGCGATATCATCGACTTTATCGACAAGGTGCTGCGCATCTTCTCGGGCAACATGCGCGAGCCCTTCGGCGGCAAGCAGTTGCTCTTTGTGGGCGACATCTTCCAGCTCGAGCCCGTGGTGACGCGCGACATGCGCCAGATATTGAGCCACTGGTACAAGCAATTTTTCTTCTTCAACGCCCGCGTCTTCTCGCAGCTGGGCCTGGTGCCCATCGAGCTGCGCAAGATATACCGGCAAAACGACAGCCAATTCATCTCGCTGCTCGACCGCGTGCGCGTGAACCGCGCCACCGCAGCCGACCTGGCCGCGCTCAACACCCGTTGCAACCCCGAGTATCACGACGACGGCAGCTTCGTCATCACCCTGGCCACGCGCCGCGACACCGTCGACGCCATCAACGACGAGCACATGATAGCCCTGAAGACGCCCGAATACACCTTTCACGGCGAGATCGAGGGCAAGTTTCCCGACAGCGACCTGCCCACCAGCCGCGACCTCACCCTCAAGCAGGGGGCGCAGGTGATTTTCATACGCAACGACAAGGAGGGCCGTTGGGTGAACGGCACCATCGCCAAGGTGTCGGAGCTCAACGATTCCAATATCGAGGTGGAGACCGAGGACGGCAACACCTATAACATCGACCCCGAGCAGTGGGACAACGTGCAATACACCTACGACGAAAAAGAGAAAAAGGTGATTGAGACCCCCATTGGCACCTTCAAGCAATATCCCATCAAGCCAGCCTGGGCGCTCACTGTGCACAAGAGCCAGGGACTGACGTTCAACAAGGTGGTGATCGACTTCACCGGCGGCGCCTTCACCAGCGGGCAGACCTATGTGGCGCTGTCGCGCTGCACCTCGCTCGAGGGCATCACGCTGCTCAAGCCCTTGCGCATGCAAGACGTGATTGTGTCGAACGAGGTGATTGCCTTCAGCCGGCAATTCAACAACCAGGCCGTAATCACCGGCGCCCTCGAGCAGGAGAAGGCCGCCCAGCTCTACCGCCGCGCCATCCACGCCTTCGACCACAACGAGTTTGGCGAGTGCATCGAGTCGCTCACCCAAGCCCGCCAGCTGCACGACGTGACCATGAATCCTGCCGTGCGACGCCTGGCCGCCATCAAGCTGCAACGCTTCAACCGCCAGAGCATGGAAATCAAGAAACTCAACGACGTGATCGACGCGCAAAACAAGATGCTGCGCAAGCTCGCCATGGAATTTACCGCCATGGGCGACCAGAGCATGGGACTGGGCGAACTGGCCGAGGAGCCGGCCACGGGCTACGGCTCGAGCAAGCCGGCGCTCGACGAGATTGCCATACGTTCGGCCCTGGCCAACTACGACAAGGCCATAAGCATATGCCCCGACTATATCGAAGCCTACCTGGGCAAAGCGCGGCTCTACATGACCATCGACGAGATGGACAGCGCCGAGAAGATGCTGGAGAAAGCCCGCGAGATGCAGCCCAACAACTACGACGTGCACATCGCCATGGCCGAGTACTACGGCACACGCAAGGATGTGCCCGGCGCCATCAAGGCCTACAAGCGTGCCATCAAGGCCAAGCGCACGGCTCCCCTGCCCCACGAGGCGCTGGCATCGATCTACGAGGCACTGGGCCTCGACGACCTTGCCGACCAGCACGCCGCGCAAGCCAAGAAGCTGCGCGCCCGCCACGCCAAGAAAAAGAAATCGTAAAAATACAGAGGAGAATAACCGACACCCATCAGAACACAGCCGAGACGATGGCTTTCACGTTGCGGGCACGGCCCATGGTGTAGTAGTGGATGGCCGGCACGCCATGGGCCAGCAAGTCCTTGCTCTGCGCAATGCACCACTCGATGCCCACCTGGTAGGCATCGTCCTTGGTACGGGCCTGGATGATGGCCTCCACCAGGTCTTGAGGCAGGTCGATGTGGAAACTGCGGGGCAACAACTCCAGCTGCCGCGGTGTGGACATGGGTTTGAGGCCAGGGATGATGGGCACCGTGATGCCTGCCTCGCGGCAACGGGCCACGAAGTCGTAGAAGCGCTGGTTGTCGAAGAACATCTGCGTGATGATATAGTTGGCCCCGGCATCCACCTTGGCCTTGAGGTGGGCAATGTCGGTCTCAAGATTGGCAGCCTCAAAGTGCTTCTCGGGATAGGCGCCCACACCCACGCAGAAGTTGGTGGCAATGCCGTTTTTCACATTAGGGTCGAGATACACGCCATGATTCAGGTTGCTGATCATCTCAACCAGCTCGTTGCTGTGGGCAAAGCCGTCGGGCTCGGGGGTGAAATACTTCTGGCCCACGATGGCATCGCCGCGCAAGGCCACCACATTGTCGATGCCCATGAAGTTGAGGTCGAGCAGTTCGCTTTCAATCTTGGCCTTCGACGCCCCGCCGCATATCACGTGGGGCACCACCTCGACGGGAAAGCGCTTCATGATGGCAGCCGTGATGGCCAGCGTGCTGGGGCGCTTGGCCAGGGTCATGCGGGTGAAGGTGCCGTCGCCGTTGTCGACATATTCTATCTCGTCGCGATGGCAGGTGATGTTGACAAAAGGCGGGTTGAACTCCATGAGGGGCTCGATGCTTGCATATAGCTTCTCGGCGTCGTTGCCCTTGAGCGGTGGCACGATTTCAAACGAGGCAAAAGGCTTGTGGCTGCCGTTGATGATGTCGATAATCTTGGTCATTGCAGATTGCTGGTTAAGAGGTTCTCTATCTCGGGCACTGGCAGGCCACGGCGGGCGGCGTAGTCGGCCAGCTGCACACGGTCGATTTTCCCGATTGGGAAGTAGTGGGCAGCGGGGTGAGCGATCATGAGGCCGCACACGCTCGTGCTGGGCACAATTGAGTAGTTGCTGGTGAGGTCGATGCCCAGCGTGCGCCGGGCGTCGAGGGCATCGAGCACGATGGCCTTGAGGCTGTGGTCGGGACACGTGGCGTAGCCGAATGCCGGACGTATCACTTTCACACCTGGCTCATAGAGCTGGCGCTCAAGCCACTCCACCGTGGCCTCGGCCAGGCGGGCCGCCAGGGCTTGCTGCATGAGGTGCTCGTAGTCCTTCTCGTCGCCGCCAGCGAGCGTGCTCTTGGCAGTGACGGTGAAGAGGCCGATGGGGGCGGTGCCGGCGACCGGGAAGAAGTCGGCCAGCGACTCGCACTTGCCACTCTGGGCACGCAGCATGGGCAAGCGTGTGCCCTGGGCATCGAGCACGATGTCGTTGCCCTCGCGGTGCGCGGCGCTGAATTTCACCACAGCACCCAGCTCGACGGTGCCTTCACGCTTCACCTTGTCGAGTTGCAAGCGGGCCGCCTTCAGGGTCTCGAGGGCCTGGGTGCTCTGCTCCTCGGTGACCTTGAAGCCCCAGAAGTAGAGCAGCATGCGCCAGTCGATGTAGGGCTCCACATCGGCAATGTCGACGTGCACGGGAGCGTCGAACTGCCGTGGCTGGCAAGGCGCGGCGAAGTCGTATTGCGGGGCGGCGGCATTGGCATCGGCATAGCTGAGCAGCGTCACGTGCTTGGCGTTGTAGTGGTCGCGCAACTCCTGCTGCTCGACCGCGACGGCCGCCAGCTCCTGCTGGGGGTGGGCAAGGTATTTCTTGGCGAAGACCGAGGTGCGCGAGGCGTCGCCGCCGTAGATCACGCCGCCGCTGTAGAGCGGAGCGAGCTTGACGGCGGTGTGCACGGCCGAGGTGGTGGCACCGCCCACAATGATGGGAACCCTCACGCCCTCTCGCTCGAAGAGGCGGCACAGGGCCTCCATCTCCTTGAGCGAGGGGGTGATGAGGCCGTTCACACCCACGAGCACCGGATGATAGCGACGCGTGGCCTCGAGTATGGTGGCGTTGTCGACCATCACACCCAGGTCGATGACCTCAAAGTTGTTGCACGAGAGCACAATGCTCACGATATTCTTGCCGATGTCGTGCACGTCGCCCTTCACGGTGGCCAGCACGATCTTGGGGCGGGCGGCCACGCTCTGGATGGCGTTGTTCTTCTCGATCTCGGGCTGGAGCAGGGCCACGGCATCCTTCATCACGCGGGCGCTCTTCACCACTTGCGGCAAAAACATCTTGCCCTCGCCGAAGTATTGCCCCACGCGCTCCATGCCAGCCATGAGCGGACCCTCGATCACTTGCACGGCATTGCCGCCGCACTCGCGCAAGGCCTCGGGGATGTCGACGTCGAGATAATTGCTCACACCCTTGCTCAAGGCATAGGCAAGGCGCTGTGCTACTGGGGCCGAGCGCCAATCGGCAACCGCGGCAGTTTCTTTGCTATCGGTATTTTGTTGCGACTTGATTTCCTGGGCCAGGGCGATGAGGGCGTCGGTGGCATCGGCATGGCGGTTGAGTATCACATCCTCCACAGCCTTGAGCAGGCGTGGCTCGATCTCGTCGTAGACCTGGAGCATGCCGGGATTGATGATGGCCATGTCGAGGCCAGCCTGGATGGCGTGGTAGAGAAACGCCGAGTGCATGGCCTGTCGCACCACGTTGTTGCCACGGAAGGCAAACGAGAGATTGGAAACGCCGCCGCTGGTGCGCGCGCCGGGCAGATTGGCCTTGATCCAGCGCACGGCCTCGATGAAGTCGACGGCATAATTGGCGTGCTCGGCGATGCCTGTGCCCACCGCGAGGATGTTGACGTCGATGATGATGTCGTGGGGCGGGAAATCGGCCTTGCGGGTGAGCAGGTCGTAGGCACGGCGCGCTATCTCCACCTTGCGGTCGAGAGTGGTGGCCTGCCCCTGCTCGTCGAATGCCATCACCACCACAGCGGCACCCAGGCGACGCAGCTCGCGGGCCTTGTCAAGAAAGGCCTTCTCGCCCTCCTTCAGGCTTATCGAGTTGACGATGCACTTGCCTTGGGCATTTTTCAACCCCTCGAGGATGGTGTCCCAGTTCGACGAGTCGATCATGAGCGCGGCCCGTGCCACGGCGGGGTCGCTGCTGATGTAGCGCACAAAGCGCCGCATCTCGCGGGTGCTGTCGAGCATGGCGTCGTCCATGTTGATGTCGATGATGTCGGCGCCGTTCTCAATCTGGTTGCGGGCCACGTGCAGCGCCTCGTCGAGATTGCCCTCGGCGATGAGGCGGGCAAACTTGCGGCTGCCGGCCACATTGGTGCGCTCGCCCACATTGATGAAGTTGCTCACGGCTGTGTCGACGGTCACCGTCTCGAGCCCCGACACCACCAGGGCGTGGCTGGGCTCGACGGGCACATGGGGCTTCACGCCCTGCAAGGCGCGGGCAATGTGGGCAATGTGCTCGGGGGTGGTGCCGCAGCAGCCGCCGGCCAGGTTGAGCAACCCCGCCTGAGCCATGGCGCTGATGTGCTACTCGGTGTAGCATGGCGTTTCCTCATACTCGCCCAACTCGTTGGGCAGTCCAGCATTGGGATAGAGGCTGATATAGGCCGGCACCGTGGCGGCCAGGCGCTCAATCATGGGGCGCAACTCGGTGACACCGAAACTGCAATTGAGGCCAAAGGAGAGCACGGGATAATGGCTGATGCTGTTGTAGAAAGCCTCGAGCGTCTGTCCCGTCAAGGTGCGGCCGCTGCGGTCGTTGACCGTGGCCGATACCATCACAGGGATGCGGCTGCCCAGCTCGCCGTCGACCTTGCTTATGGCACAGAGCGCGGCCTTGGCGTTGAGGGCGTCGTAGCACGTCTCGAGCAGCAACAAGTCGACACCGCCACGGCGCAGCGCCAGCACCAGCTCGCGGTAGCAGGCCGCCATCTCGTCGAAGCTGGCCGAACGGCTCTCGGGCACATTCATGTCGCTGGCCAGCGAGAGCGACTTGCTGGTGGGGCCCAGGCTGCCTGCCACCCACACGGGGCGGCCGGCGCCATCGGCCACGCGGCGGGCAATGCGGGCTCCGGCCTCGGCCATCGGGCTCACATAGTCGCCGCAACCATACTCGCTCTGCGAGATGCGGGTGCAATTGAAGGTGTTGGTGGTGATGATGTCGCTGCCAGCCTCAACGTAGCTGCGGTGTATCTCCTCAATCACGTCGGGGCGGGTGAGGTTGAGCACGTCGTTGTCGCCCTTGAGCGGCACGCTCCACGAGGCAAACGGCCCCGTGGCGAAGTCGCTCTCGGTCAACCCCTTGGTCTGAATCAAGGTGCCCATTGCGCCGTCGAGCACAAGTATGCGCTCCCGCAGCGCTTGCCCTATGTTTTTATCGTTGTAGATCATAACTTCTGGCTGCAAAATTACTGCAATCAGAGATAATAAGCAAAATTATTTCACATTTTCAAACAAATACAGAATATTACACTTATTTTCAACATTTCATTTAATTTCAACCACACAAATCAACAAATAATCAAAATATTATTCCAATTGCTTCTTATCATTGCAGGCAAGGGGAAGCCCCGCTGCGTGGGCTAGTGCTGGCGCGGCGGGGCTTGTGTGAGTTGGCTGTGGGAGGAACGCTACTCGTCGTAGACAAAGGTGAAGGCCTTCTCGGCGGTGAGTGTGTTGCCCACAAAGCAGGCCCGGTGGGCGAAGCTCTCGAGCTTGGCACGCAACTTGGCATCATACGAGGCCCTGAGATGGAAAGTGATGGGGATGCGGGTGACCACAAACTTTTGCATGTCTTCCTCGCACTCTCCCACCTCGGCATAGCAGCCGGTGAAGTCTACACCAGCCTTGCCGGCCTGCAGGCCCATGATGGTGAGGGCGCAAGCTGCCAGCGCGTTGCCCAGCAGCTCGACGGGGGTCTGGTTCTGGCCCAGGCCGCCCACTGCATCGACAGCATCGGTCGTCACTGTTACTTGCGAGGCGTTGTGCACAGCCTCTACTCTACCACGATCAACATAGGTTGCTCTTGTAATACTCATAATGTTCAGTTATTATTTGATTGATAATAGATAATGGTTTCAACAAATATAGGTATTAATTTTCACACATCACGCATTCAGGAGCAATATTTAACGAGCGTTAGATAAAAAGTAGAAATATTCTATTTTTCGTCTTTCAGTTGGTTGAATAGCTTGTGCCACAGCTCAACGACCTTGCTGTTTTCATATCGATGAGAACTCTCTATCGCCTGTTGGGCCATCGCTCGCCTTTGAGCCACATGGCTCATCAGCCACAGCAGCTTGCTAGCATATTGCTTTACATCACCTTCTAGCACCACTATTCCATCCTTGTTGTCGGTAATAATGTCACACAGTGACTCGTAGCTATTAAAAGCTATGGGCACAACGCCCATCTGTTGGGCCTCGGTCACAGTGAGGCCCCAACCCTCGCTCTTGGAGGTCATCAAGAAGATGGACGACTCTTCGTAGAATCTATTGGGCGCCTGCCTGCCGAGGAGATAAACGTCGGGCGTGCCCAACTTCTTTA
>OMUK01000079.1 GCA_900314215.1 uncultured Prevotellaceae bacterium | reverse complement strand
AGTAAGCGCAAGCGCACCCGCTGAAGAAATATCGGTCAATCTCGTTGAACGATATTCGTGGGTCGAGATAGATGCAGTGGTTCTCGAGTTTGGTTTTCTCCAGAATGAGCTTCGACATGAACTGTCGGAACACCTCGCGCATGGTGTCCATGCAGATGTTGCGTGCCCTCATGTCGTCAATCTTGTGGCGCATGGCCATGAAGATTGTCTTCACTCGCCTTGTGCGAGGCGTGTTGTTTAGCTCGGTGTAGCCGTTGGCGATGTCGCTCACGCAGATAAATGCCAGCGACTGCTGCATGTTATCAAGTGCTTCCTCGAAGCCGTCCAATCCGCTGACGCGGCAAAAGGTGAAGTTTTCACGCTTTGCCAAGCGGTTGGTCGCGGTGAGCTGTTCAAAAAAGGCGGTGGCATCCCACCTGCCCTGTGGGTAGTCGTTGTTCATTTCATCGGATATTTACGTTCAAGTTCTTCATACTCTCTGGCTTGACAGTCGAGTTCCGTCAGGGCTCGCCAAGTGTCAAGCGAGAGAACCTGCTGCTCTTTGGTGACATCGCCTTTAGTCAAAGCCCGGATTTGGGCGTTGACGGCGTTTTGCAGCAGTTCATACTGCGAACCGCTATGCTCAATCATATTGCCATCGGCACCGCTTGCAGTGTCGATCGGCTGAAAGAAGTGCTTGAACACTTTGGCGAAAAGCCCTTTCAGGCTGGCGAACCAATAGAAGACTGATACACGTTCCTTATCGCAAAGCTTAATGTCGTCTGATTCATAGAGGTGCGCCGCCATCTCGTCGAGCAGGTTGTCCTGCTTGGTGGCGAGATAACCTTGATAGAGGTTATCGCAGACGATGAATGTTTCAAATGGCACGCCCTCAAAATCAGCTTTTACGGCACGATGTTTGCCAATACGCGAGATACGTACCGGCATTGACGGCACGTTTTCAAGCCAGTCGAGCGCATGGGTGGCTTGCTCAACCTGCTCGGCAGTGAGGATAAATTTCTGCTTGCCATGCTTGCAGAACCAGTCGTTACCGTATTTGTGTAGGATTTTTAGATTAGACCAATTAAACAAGCAATAGGCTTTCAACTTGGCTGATGACATACCATACGCTATCATACCGTAAACAGAGCGTAGCTGTTTATCTGTTAAATCTTCCCATCCGGTGGGAAGTTTCAAGTCAACTGTTATATTGACATTGATTTTAGAATTAGAAAAAGTAACCATGATTTCTCTTTTTGTTTTCAAAGATGGGTGGCTCGAATAGTTTGTATGTGCGTGAACTGCGGAACTCGGGGAACTGCTCATCATGCTTTCGCATGAAGTCCACGATGTCGCGCAGCGACTGGATGTTAAGCGTGTTTCCCTGCAACGCGCTGACGATTACAGAGCGCAGCCGCTCTATAATCTGAGTGTGGCATGAAGCAGTGAGCGAGAAATCCCACGACATGGAGAACACCTCCTCGCGGAGCACCGCCAGTTGCTCCGGCGAGATGAACTCCTCAGCGATGCGCTGCTCAATGTCGATGCACTTTGAGCGCAAGCCCAGGTAGTTCGCCCAGCGGTGGTCGTTGTAGCCACACAGGTTCGCCAAGTCGATGTTTGGGAACAGCGTCGCGGTGAACCATTGGCGTGTGGCACTCTGCCACCATTCCTCAATGCGGAACAGGTAGCCTATCAACTGCTCGATGGAATTGTCTCGGCTCGTTTCGAGTGAGGCAATCAGCCGTGCCACCCGGTCACGGCTGGCAGGGGCCACGTTCTGATTGCTCACGATGCCGAAGCCGTTGGGCGTGAGCACAAGGTCGAGGCTGGGCACAGCACGCAGCATGGCTTCGTGTGTGACCACGCAAACGGCGGTGAGCCGTACCGGCTCGCTCTCGTCGAGCGCGAGAAAGGAGTCGGCATAGCCGTCTCCGACGAACTGCGAGAAGAGCCACCGCTCAGCGGTCTCGAGCCACGGCAGCACCTTGTCGAACAAGGGCGTTTCGCCCTGCGCCGTGGCGAACACATTGGGCATATATCGCCGCAACTGCGCGTCATTGGTTATTAACTGTGTCATATCATTAAACTTTCTGCTTTTGTGGCATTTTGTGGTAAAATGGATTTTCGAGACACATAAATGCCTGATAATCAAGACTGATTATTTCGTTATTGTGGCATCTTTGTGGCATTTGACTTTAATGTTACCTCTTTCGCATCGGTGTGTTCAGAGAGCAGCGTGAGCTGGATGAACGGGACATCGACTTTGCAGCCGCTCCACTTATTGAAGCGGATGATCATCTGGTGGACGGTGAACAAAAGGTCGTGATACGGCTTTTGCAAGGCTTGGGCGATCGTGTACAATTCACGTTTGTCCGAGCCGCTGTTGTTGGACTGCGACTTGCCGGGCACCGACCCGACAAGGTTGCTATGCACGCGCATAGTGAAGCAGAACATGTTCACCGCCTCCTGTATGTCGGTGGACCAGTCGCCGCCCTCCTTGTTGTCGGAGTCAATCTTGTTGATGACGACCTCGTGCTGAACCTCGCCTGTGGGCGCGACATAGAATGTGGAGAACCACACCTTGCCAGCGTTCTCAACGCCGGTGAGGAAGTCGAGGATCTGCTGCTTCTCACGGACGATGCGTTTCTGCTGCTCGCGTCGGTCGGTGATGCCCTCGCTCTTGAAAATCGAATCCCAGTACTTGTTACTGATTTCGATTTGGTACTTGATGGGTGCGTTGTTCTTGAGCTTGGCCTCTTTCGCCATGCCGATGAGCTGCTTGATGTTGTACCACTTGCCGCGGAACAGCGAGCCGTAGTAAGGAATGGGGTAATAAGTGCTGTCGGGTGTGGGTACACGTGTCAGCACGGCGAACTTGCGCGACTTGGTGCGTATGCGCTGCTTGCCGTCGTCGCCGGCAATCCTGCCCATGCGGATTGCGAGGTCGCGCCACGGCGAGTTGATGTCGAGCAGTTCGATGACCTCAATTTCCTTGCGGCTGCTGATGGCACTTCGCCAGTTGGCGTACAAGACTTGTCGGATTGCGCCGTCTTTGTCCGCAGGTGAAAGTCGGCAGTAGCAAGCCTCCTTGCGGAGCAAGCGCACAATCTTGGAGCCGTCGGCGTTGAGGATGATGACCGAGACGCAGAAGGCGAAGTGCTTGAAGTCCTGGCACACACCGAGGAAATAGGAAGGCAAGGCGTTGTCGAGCAGGAAGTCCTCGACCTGCTGCTTGACCGCCGGTCCGCACTCGTCGGTGTTGTATTCCAGTCCGCTGCCATAGCAGACTTCGGCATTGAACATCTGGCATGTGGAGAGCGTCTCGTCGCTCTCGATGAGTTCAAGGATGTTGTAGGGCAAGGCGTTGTCGCCGCCCCACGGCACATAGGAAAGCGTGTCATCGACGATGACCGGTACGATGTCCGTGTCTTCCTTGAACACCTTGCCACTATCCACTTGGAACGCAGCCGAAGCGTTCAAGTTGGGGATGGTTTCTACTGATGAAAAATTTAACTCCATAATCTTGCGAATTTCTTTCCGCAAAATTATGGAGTTGTGTCGGTTGCCTAAAAGACAAGGATATTACATGTATCAATGTCTATTAGTCTATATTCCAATAAGCATCTGGATCACCTTCAAACACATCGTAAATATCTTGGTCACTGAAGCCCATTACATCTTGGGCATAACTTCCGTTAAACTCTTCATATGTTTCTTCTCTATATCTCATCAATGATTCGTAATCACTCATTTGTCTCTCAAATTCTTCGTTTTCGTATTGTTCGGTTCCGAGGGGGTAAAGTTTATGTTTGAATATATGAAACTCATTAACTTTATCACCTTGCTCTACTCTGGTGTATTGTCTGTTTTTGTTATAAAAATTCCAAATATTAGAATACTCGATTGGCAAAACAACTTTTCCGTTTTCATCTATAATCCCCCAGAGGCTATCATTTTCTTTCCTTATTTTAACACGGGCAATATCACTTTCAAAACCGTCTATATAATCATAGACACCAAATGGCACAATGATATTACCCTTAAAGTCAATAACTGCAAAACCTTTTACTAAAGAACGAATAGTGATTCGAGAAGAGCAAATAGGCATACATATACCTTCATATTCAATCGGTAAGACCAATTCACCCTTCGCATTCATAAGTCCAAATCTTTTTCGAAGATAAACTGAAGGTTCTGAGGTTTTGCGTTCATAAGCGATAGCATATGTTTCACCTACTCGAATAATGGAACTCTCATAATCGAAATCGTCTAAAACGAAATCAAATTTAGGTTCAATAATTATTTCGCCATCATGATTAACAAAACCTATTTTTGTTCCCTGAATAAAAGGAACAAGGAAACGTTTGTCTTGACTCAAGTCATAATCACATTTACTAACAAGAATCTTATTGTTGTATTTTATCTTTGCCATGCTGCAAAGATACGATAAATTTTCAAAACAAACGGAGTCTTTGAGACTACAAAAACACTTCGAGATCATTCACACTGAAAATGCAGCAAATTCTTGCCTGGCGAATTTGCCCGGAGTTGAGCAGCTTGAACTGCTGGGTGCCTTGATAGAAATTATAGCGAAGCGGCACGCAGTTCCGCCATTCCTGGATTTCACCGCTTTTCGTCCACAGCTTGATGTCGACGGGGTCACCTGCTTTGAGCATCTTGCGCAGGGTGCTTATGTGGATGGATTGTGCCATATCAGTTATATGTGGGGTTGAAAGGAGCGGTGAAAATTCTGTCGTGGTCGACCGAGAGGTAATCAGTAGGAAGATAGGTGCGCCTGTCTTGGTACTGGTAGGTGAACTTAACGGTGTTGAGCTCACCGTCCTCGTCGTGGATTTCGCAGGTGAAGTCGGTGATGAGTACAATCGGCATATATTGCGGATTGTACTGACCGAAAGTTTCTTCCGAGAAGTCAGTGCGCTTGGTCGCCATGCGCACATCGTGGGAGTAGAACAGCTGCTCAATCCACCGGGCTTGCTCCATGGTAAGCCCAGCGGTCTCGACCTCGTACTGCTTCTCGTTCTGCTGGTTGTAGAACGTGGAGAGCCGATGTGTGACTGCTATTGAGCGGTCAGACTTCGGCTTGTGCGTGGTGACTGCTTGCAGGTCGCAACGCTCATAGACATTGAAGGCATTGCGGAAGTAGAGCGAGAGCGGCGGCTCGTGATCCTGCACATAGAATGTGAAGGCACGTTGCCCAGCATGTACGCTGTAGGCGTGCAGGGTGATGGCCTCGCGCGGTCTGCCCTGGGCAGGGTTTTCGACAATGCCGATGAGCATTTCACAGGTAAGTTCCACCGACTTGATGCGGTCGTGGTTATACAGACCGCAGTTTTCTCTCATCTGATAGATGCGCGGCTCGCCGCCATAGACACTTGCCACCACTTGGTAGGTGATGTATTCCTGGGCGTTAGCCTCGATGAAGAAATACAGGAACTCCGTAGCCTTTGGCGATGTGAGCTTTGCCGCCATAGTGGTGAGGAAGTTGTTCCGCAAAAACTCCTCGATGTCGCCGGTGAAGTGCTGTTCGAGATAAAGCACTTGGAACGTGGCGAGGATTTGTTGCGTTCCGTTCGTGACGGATCGCAACTGGAACTCATCGAGCGAGATGTTGCGGTCGCGCAGGTAATATTCGATTACCGAGCGCAGGTCGTGTATCTTCACGCTGCGTCCGTATGGGAAATGCAGTGCCGAGAAAATGGTGTGGTCTCGACAATCGAGACACACCTCGACTTCGTTGTCATCACTCGTGGTGATCACGATGTCGGGAATTTGCGAGGAAAACATCAAGCTCTGCAATTCGGTTTCTAATGTTACTGCCATAGTGGTTGCGTTTGTTTGATGCAAAATTACTTTGCCGCCATAGGTCGGCAAAAGACAACAATTCGGCTCGTGGGTGTCCTTGCGTCCTGGGTGCCGGTCGTGTGTGGGTTCCGTTCCGCCATAAACGAGAAAACCGCCTTGGGGCGGCTCTCTCGTAACGTGGTGGGCGGTGCTATTCTTCTTCCCAATCGGGGCAGGTGCTTTGCTCGCTTACTTGCTCATCATGCTTGGTGCAGTGCCACAAGTGCCAGCCGCAAGCCTTTGCGAATTTGCAGTAATAGCAAATTTCTTCTACTCTCTTGTTAGCCATTGTAAACCTCTCCTTTCTTGGTGCGCTCGACTATTGCGGCAAAAGCATTGAGTTCGAGCATTAGCAATTTGCAATATTCCTCGCATTGCTGAGCAAATTCGCCCAATGATGTACCTTCTTGGCGATAGTTCGCCATGAGCCTTTCGGCTTTGCCTACATAGCCGTGCAATTCTTCTAAATCGCGCCTTGACATTTGTTCAAAAATCTTCATAGTGCTTTGTTTTGTGGTGGGCGGCTTTCGCTCGCCCACCTTGTTAGACTTCTAATTACTTGCTCTCTTTCTTTGCGCTCTTGCGTGTGGCTTTCTTCTTGGGTGCGCTCTCCTGCGGTGCGCTCGGCTCATCGCAAATGGCTACTCGCTTACCTGCACGCACTAATTTAGGCAGATAGCTATCGAGTGCGTGATGTGGGAAACCTGCCATTTGTGCGGTGATGTCCTTTGCATTGCGACGTGTGAGGGTGATGCCCAAAACCTCGCTCACGGCTTTTGCATCCTCGCCAAACGCTTCGTAAAAATCGCCACAGCGGTACAACAAAACTGCATCGGGGTGCTTGGCTTTCATGCTCTCATAAGCCTTTGCGAGTGCGCTCGGCTCTTGTGCTTGCTCGGCTTCGGGTGCGCTCTCCTGCGCTGCGCTCGGCTCGGCTTGTGCCTTGCTTGCGCTCACGTCCGCCATGAGCTTGTTATAGACGGCCTTCGGGATAATCGCACCGGTGCGCTTGCGCAACATGAAGGCATAGCGCAAAGCCTTATAAGGCAGCGCAAAATAAAACTCACTCTCGGCGACCTTTGCGCCATTCTCGTGCTGGTACACGTGCCACATTTGGGCACCGCTTTTAACCTCTCGCTTGCTTGCTAAAATCAAATTTGCCATAATTGTAAAATTTAGGGATTTATGAATGATGTTAAATAACTCTCTTATTGCTCGCTATAGACATTGCAGTAACTGACCTGCACACCTACCGACATAGCCATGTCTGCGGCTTGCTCGCTTGCCTCGCTTGCGCTCACGGCCTCGACCTCGAAAGTGTGAATTTCATTCTCGAAGTCCACCACATCGACCACATAATTATTGTATGCGGTAGAGCGGAAACCTTTTTTACTAACTCCGCTTGCAGCTGTGTCAGGAGTGCTGAAGAACGATGTGTTAAATGATGCTGTCATAATCTTTGAAATTTTTAAGAGGTGAATAATCATTGTCTACGTATGTCGCGTATAACCTTTTTACGGTGCGTAACAAAGTGAGGCAGGGAAGTGAGCGACCGCAAGGCTTGCCAGAAAAATTTCTATCGCTCGCGGCTCGAAAAATTATGGGCGCAGAACGGAATTTTTTAGAAAATTTTCAAAAGGCAACTCGACATGGGCCTTGCAGTGGAACGGCTGCCCTTAACTTTGCACTGGAAAAAGTTATACATCAGCGGCAGGAGTAATGACAATGACAACCTCTTGGGAATTGATTATGGCGGCTCACACATCGTGGCACTCCAGCGAAGCAGCGAGCGGAGAAAAACAAAGCAAGGAGAAGAACGGTATCATCCGTTTCCTCTCCTTACCGATAAGTGAACCACCGCCTCACAGCGGTTGGTATAGAAAAAGGGCAATCCCTTCAAAGTACTGCTCTCGAAAAGCCTCGTACAGGATTGCCCAAACAATGTCCTTGTTAATAGTATTGACACTAACAAGACCCTTATAGGGCATGCGAAATGACACAGCTACTTCGCAAAACATTGAATTCTTTATTGTGTTGTTTAATCGCAATACATTTCTTGAAGGTCGGAGTAGAAATTGATGAGCGACTTTTGCAGATCAATGCCGCCGTCATATTCGTTGATGGGGATTTCCAATGTTCGGAGTTGCTGGATGCACTCCGAGAGGAAATCAGGTGGCGATGTTTGGAAAGATGCCATCCAGTAGCCATTGATGCCTCGCGGCGAAAGTTCGGTAGGACTTCCATAGCCCAGTTTTTCCCAGAGGAAAAACATTGGAGCTTTCAATGGCTCAACCTTGTCAGCGATGGGTTGCTGAATGTGCTTCGGCATTCCTTTAACCGACAAGATTTTGTCTTGTAACTTGCACAGCGAGTTTACAAGCAAAATAAGCTTCTCTTTGCTTGGATATTCTTCCATCGCTAGTTGTTTGGCACATCATAGTTAATTGTCAAAGGATTACCCTTAAGTGGGCATTCAGCAGTGGTTTTTGCAACTTCCGTGAACCCATATTCTTTCCCCTTGACGATCTCAATTGAAATTTCGACTTTGGTATTTGGCAGGGCTTCTGCCACATCTACATAAGTCGAAAACTCAACGTGTGCACCCTTGGGAACACGTTTTATCGTGAAATATTCTTCCGTCCCATCAATGCTTCTTTCTATCTGCGTCGGTTTTCCTGTATATTTTACGCCATCTTCACTGTATTCAGAAAAACTAGTAAAGCTGACATAAGCGATATTGTGAAAGTCGTAGGTTGTCGAATAGGTGACGTTATAACGTACGGTATATTCGTCCCTGTGCGTGTCATATTCGGTTAAGAAGTCATCGTCACTACAACTTGACAGAGCTACAATGAGGCACGCAAAGATTGAGAAATATTTAAGTAGTCGTTTCATATTCTTTTGATTTAGTACATGGTTTGTGTATCACAATCACCGGCAGGAGGTAATGGCAATCCATGCCCTTCAGCCATTGTCAGCGGAGTGAAACCATCTCGTAGTGCATTGGTAAATTCAGCAAAGGCATAAATGTAGTGACCTTTGTGACATTCCTCAAGTGCGAGCTTGAACCATTCGACATATTCGGGATCTCGACCGAGCGCAAATCGGGAGAGTTCCCGATATTCCTCAATGATACGCAATGCGTTTTCATGAGGAGTCATGTCGGAAAAATCCCACGGAAGATTGCAGTTGTGCGTAAGAACAGCTAAATCGTTGTCTTCAATGTCGCAGAACAAACCACATTTGTTCCACGAGTTTTGCCTTACGGTAAGCCAACAACGATAGCCCACACCATTTGGACTGATGTAAGCACAAACACGGAAACGCTCATAGCCAAGCCTATGAAGCTCGGCTACAGTTTCAAAATATTTGACAAAGTGCTCGTGCATAGAGTAACTACTATTGTGTTTTATTTCGCTTAATCTTGACAGTCAAGTGGATTTGGTGCTCCGGGTGGGCGTCCTCGTTGATTTTGCTGATGCGGCACTCAAAGACATCGCTCCAACCCATTTCAAGGAAGGCAGCGATGGTTTCATTTTTGGTGCGAGGAATGTAACCTATGCAGAAGTCGTCTTCCTGTTCCTTGTCATTATAAACCACTGCTACGGCATTTGGGTCGTAGCGGTTATCGGTGTCGAGCACCAGTTGAAGCACGGTTCCCACATTGAGCTTGTCCCACACTTCGTCTGCATCGTGATACATGCGACCAGCCAAATGGCAATCCATGAAAAATTTCTTCTTTGCTTCCATTGTCTCCAATCTTTTATACGTTAAACTTCATTTTCACGCTACAAAATTATTGGCACATTGTACCACCATGCGGTACAAGTTGAAGAAATTTTCAAAAAAAGTTCATTTTTTATTATTTGGGGTCGTTTTTGTATCTGTCAATAGCGGCTTGATGCCACTGCTGAATCTCTTTGGCGAGCCAAGATGGTGAGACGATTTGAAGCCATTCGCCTTTCGACATCACATATCCTTTGAAGTCGGATGTAGGGCGCATGTAGAATTCAAAGTCGGTGTGATCTGCTGATGTCTTTATCTCCTTTTGGGAGTTGTGCAACGGCAGGTCACGCATATAGTGCGGCTCCATGCCGAAGGCGCGCAACACAATGCGTATCGGTTTGCTTCCGTCGCCAACCACTACGCCGAAACAATCGTTGAAAAATGCCGTCGCATCAAATTCAGAGTCTACTTTGAATTTGGTGTCAAGCAACTCAATGCTTGCGATTCGGTCAAGCGAGTAGATTGCAAACGACTCGCCGTTTAGTTTCTTGCTGTGGCGATGATGCGAGCTGTTAAGCGTCACCAGCACATACCACCTGCGGCGGAACAATTTGACGCAGTATGGTGCCACCGAGTATGAGCTGGCCGTATCGGCATCGTATCGGTGGTAGGTCATCATCATGCGACGGTTTTCTCGCATGGCTTTGATGATCATCTGCAGTTTGTTGTCGCCGGACGGTATGCTTTCAAGCAATATGCGGTTGTGCAACGCCACGTTTTCGTCAAGCATATTGCTCACGCTCAGCGTTGAGAACAGCCAGTTCTGCACGCTGTCTTCGCCAAGAACCTCCTTATTATAAATATAGTAGCGGTAACCGTCACGTCGGTCACATTCTATGATGAGGCCGAACATGTCCAAGATGGCATCACGGTGGCGGTTGAAGGTTGTTCGTGAGAACTCCACGCCGGTGCTTTCCTCCTTGCGTTTCCACAACTCATTGAGCTCGGCAAACGTGATTTTGCCGTATCGGTTTATCGTCTCAATGAGCCATATATATTCCTTAAACAGTCCCGGTATCGTCATAATCTATATCATAATATGCGGCACTCAAATATCCTAAAAAACAATTTGGGAAAAACTATCTTTTCAAGAATTTCTTAAGAGATATCGTAGTTATACCAAGAATCTTAGACTTTAGTTGAAGTCCATTATCTGATGTCAGCATGATAGGGTTGTCGTCTTTGTACTTTAAAGCAACTGATAGTATCATGTTGTCTGGTGAACGTCTATCAAAGTCCTCAGGAAGCAGAGAGGTGTCCGCAAATTCATAGATAACTTTATGAGCAGTTTCAGAATTCAAAAGTCGAAGAGCTTTCTCCGCGTTCCTCTTTCCTTGCTCGTCAAGTTTTATTTTCATTTTATCAAGCTCGTCTGTCACCTTTGCCGACAAGATAACTGGATATTTCTTATCTATTTTGCTAATTATATCTGGACAGTCAACAAAAACATTAGTATCGATGATATAATAATTCTTCTTGTTCGCAACGAGTTCTTTTTTAGGTCGCTCAAATTTTGACAAATCTACTTTTCCAACGACTTTGACACGAACATCACCATCTCCAATGGTATATGTTTCATTTGTTGCTGTGACTTCAGCTTGAATGGATGGCTGGGGCTCGCTTTTAGTCACCTCGCATTGACTATTGACTTTGTCGCATAGACTCACAAACTGAATGACCCTTGGAGGAATGGTATGAAATTGTCCTAAAGGCATATCAGATATTATAAGCGTTGTACTAGTAGAACGGCTTGTTGCCACATTGAAACGTCTTTCTTCAGTTGCGAAGACAGGATTTCTTCCTGGGATATACAAGATTGCGTAATCAACAGTCATTCCTTGAATACGGTCGATGGTTTCAATTGTAATATCCAATTCAACATCAGCGTTTGAGAACTGTTTCTGCAATTCTTTAACGGTATCTCTGAATGGTGTCATTATTGCTAGACTCCTTTCAGGGAAATAGGTTTCCATAGCATTGACGACTTTATGAATCAGTGCATCTGCACTATCAGAATACAAGCCGTCTTTCAAATCATTAGTGCAACAATATAGAACTCCACCTTCATTTGGGAATAATGACAAACCTGCTTGCGAGTAATCTTGATACTCCTTTTTCACAGACACAAAACGATTACCATAGAATACTTTTGTAAGCGCGGCACTCCTTTCCGTTAAGCGGAAAGTAGTGATAATGCGATATGCTTTTGTGTCAGAACCAAGAGCAAAGGTTTTCAAGCCTTCAACCTGTGTGTTTATATTCCATGCATTGTATAGTGGATTGTTTAGCTTAACAATAGGAGGCAACTGCATAGGGTCTCCAACAATTAAGCATTTTTTACCCAATTGTTTAAATGCGACAATGGTGGTTAGAAATGCTTGTGATGCTTCTTCAATGACTAACAAGTCATAAGACGGTAGTCCATTCATTGTCATTTTCTTTTCGCTGAAAACGCTGGAAAGAACATAGTTTGTCGCGCAAAGCAACTCTCCACTTGGAACCATTAAATCGGGGGTGGCATTTTGAACTCCTTTGATTTGTTTCCTCTCGTCAACAGACAAATTTGTTTTGTAGATTTTGCCTTGCTTAACGTATTCCTTTAAAGGACTTTGCTTAATAAGCTCAACAAGCCCTTTGTTTGCCATTGTGGTAACACAAACACTCTTGCCCTTATCAAGATATGAAGTAATAATTGTTGCAATAGTATAGCTCTTACCAGTTCCTGGGGGGCCTTGAACAATACAACAATCCCGTTCTTCTAATGTTTTAAGTATTGTGTCAGAAATGCCTGTAGGATTGTTTTCGTCAAAAGCAAGCTCTTCGGGATTCCAATCCTCATAATCTATTTTAGGCTCTAACAGTAACTCCTCGTTTGAGGAGAAAACATCTATGTATCGGCTGAGGTTTCTATAGTATTCGACAGGTGGAAATGGGTCATAAACTATAACACTAAGAGACTTCCCTGCCGCTGTGGTTTTGTCAAATATATCGTATAGTTTGCCACTAATCCCAGAGCAGGCGACATGATCATATCCATCGTTTCTGCTTTGGATGTAGTGCATGGGTATAATATCTGAGCCCGCTGAATGATATGACGCATTATCGCAGAATTTTTCCCACTTGCAATCCCATTCAATAGGATGGTTTCCTAATGCTGAAAAAGCACCTTTGGAAATGATGGTTATCGATTTCAGGACTTTTAAGCGCGGTGCCATTCTACGAGGGAATTTAAGTATTACCATGCCGGTTTCTCTTTGTATTTCATCGACATACGCCAGAGACAAATCACCAGAGCGGAAAAGCTGCCGCATAGATGACCTATTAATTTTTTGTTGTTCCTCTATAGACTCTTTAACTTGGTCTGCAAAGAACGACTTATAGTTTAATAATTTTGTTTCCATAGTTTATGAACCATATTCGTTATCGTTATTTCCATCATCAGATTCTGCCATTGCACCCACATAATGAGCAAAGACAGCATCCATGTTTGTGCGTGAAGCGACCCTCACTAGAGTGTATGCAGTACCCTTAACATTTTCTAGTAGTCCAGAATAAAGTTCTTTCACAACATCAACTTTCTCTTTGCCTGTTATCTTGATTACAACATCGTCTTTCTTAACAAGTTCCAAGAACTCTTCAGGAGTATTGATGTAATGGAAATTCTTTCCTCTGCCATCAAGATACACGCAAACAGTGCACTTTTCGTCAAGTAGCATATTCCATATTGTCGGTGAGATGTACATAACACCTCTTGCCGCTGAACATGTATGAATCCATTTGCCTCCCTTAAGTCTATGCGTGGTCACATCGCCAGCGTTTCTCACGAAATCTTCCCTAGACTCAGCTGGTTCATATCCACGCTCAACAAGATTCTGATAAAGTCGTAATTGAGCCAAATAATTTGTATCGGCTATTTGCTCTACTGATATATCATATTGAGCTAAAATATCAATTTCGTATTCTGTTGGAGGAAGTGATTCAAGCTCTAAAGGAGTGCCTTTGCTGCGAAGATGGTTTAGATCTTCCTTTGACATCGGTTTTGGTATTCTTCTACCTGGTTTTCTGCCAATAGGTTCATAGTTCGGGTCTTGGTCAACAGAACCCATATAGTCTCCTTCGTCTGGGTCGTAGATAAACTCATCAGGAATATGATTGTTTCTTTCAGAACCATTAGAACCATAACTTGGTGCCTTAGGTTTATTATCACTGGTGCGTGAGGAACTGCCATTACGATTTCCTTCATTGCCTTCTCCGGAAGTATTTGGCTGCTCATCATATTCCCCTCTATGAATATCTGTATGATGATCTCTTGGCAGTTTTGGCGTTGAACTGTCTTCATCTGCAGCTTTCGGTTGTCGCCCTCCTGCTTCATCTATCCCTGTTGATTTATTTATCTTATAATGCGCTCCATTTTCTTCACCATCATCAAAATCTCCTTCAAAATCTTCTTCTGTACTGTCATCTTCGAGCTCTGTATCTTCAGGGCCCGAAGTTTCTAAAGGATCAGTATAGTAATCTTGCTCCGTTTCTTCTTGCTCTTCTTCCTCTTCAATCTCCACAGAGCAATCAAGGTTGTCTAAATATGTACGAAATACTTTGTCGTACAGTAAGGCATAACAGTACTTCTCTATACTCTCTTCAACAGGGACTTCTCCATCAAGGACGTCTTCACAAATGTTATCATAAACTGAAATGCCCAGCAAACTTTTAATTTTGCTACAGAATTTTGTAAATGTACGATTATGTAGCCAAGAGTTGACATAATACACATGACCATCATCGTTGTAGATACGCTCAACATCATTGTGGATTGTATCATACGATAAATCAATCTTTTCGCAAACAAGGAATCTAAACCTTGAAATAATATCATTATATTTATTGTAGATTTCCTTGTATTTCTCGGGATTCTCTATTGCCGCCAAAACCAAAATACGAGGTTTAAGAACACGCATCATTTGTGCTGTTTCATCTTCCTTGTTGATTGGCTTTGGAACAAAGTCTTCGCTTCTCAAACATTTAATTTTGAAAATCTTACATACACGTTCAAAGTCGCTTATGGTAAGGGGGAACATGTTGGTTATCATCACATGTTCATCACCTCTGAAGATTGCTCGCTGTTGTATTGCGTCAGGATGAATGGCGTATAAACTGGTTATATGTGACCTCTGACCTTTGCCATTACGCCATAGAGCCTTTGGATTGGCTCGATAAGACTCAATAAGACTATCGTCTATCTGTTCTGCTGCAAGAATCCAGTTTATGACTTCTCTACGACGAGAACTTTCTTCTTCTCGTTTATCCTGAGCGTTTAAGAGATAGTACAGACAATCATCGAAAGACAGTGTTGATTTAAACGGCAGTTTATTAAAGACATCTCGGATGTCCCTTGTGTCAATTTTATCCACAATTGTCTTACTTGGAACCTTTTCTTTCCACCCTGGAGATTTAGCCGCAAACACCACCATGCGTGGATGGTATAAGTCTGACGCTTTTCGTACGCTTGTTTCAGTTGGGATGCATACTATATCATCGAAAAGACCTCTCTCAATCCAGTCTTCATATTCAGATATGCGCCTTGAAAAACAAGATGCCCAGAAATAACAGGCAAAAGCCCTATTTGCCAAATATTGTAAATCATCCTCTAAGACGGTATGGTGTAATCCTCTATCTTTAAAGAAAGATTTAATCGTATCTTTATTGCCTTCAAAAATATAATCTTCAGACAAGTAATCGAGTTCCGTAACGCCATTAGATTCAAAATCACAAATAGGGCTATATGCACGGCCTAATGTAATTTCGCTTCCAGGTTTATATATGGCATCATTCCCTTTCACAAGATAAAGGAGCTCGTCTAAAAGGTCCGAAGATAAATCGTATTCTGCACACAATTTGGCCAATTCCTTGACAAATTCGACGTGAACATCATTTCTTTTCGATTCATCGGGTTGGATGCTTTCTATATATTCTTTTATTTTTTCTTCAGCCCATTCTTGTTTGGTGGTTATTGTGCGGTGTTCATCGCAGGCAGCGGAAACAAGACGCAGCAATTCTCGATTGTTATTGAGAATATCTGTGGCCACCTCATCAGACAACTCAATAATCTTGAATGGTTCAGAAACAGTTTCCTCAGGGATGTCAATAATGATGGTTTCAGAAAGCGTTTTGTACTTGCCTGATTTTGTTCGCACTCGAAGCTGGATTATCTCATCTTTTCTTTCATCCCAAACAGCTTTAAGGTCTTTGAGGTGTTTGGTCATCATGGCGACAACCGAATCCTCCTCAAAAGATGAAAGGTTGGGCAAAACTGAATTAAGAAGAATATCCTTGTTGTCGAATTTAAGACCTAGTTTTTTGAAAAGTTTCAGCCATTCATTCTTGTCTGTTTCGGAATCTTCCTCTAAATACCGACTAGATACAAACTTAGCCTCAGAATCATATTTCTTCACCAACGATTCGATACCATCTTTTTGATAAGTATCAGGAATATATAATGATGAGCATTCCTGACTTTCCTCATCACCGTCTAACAATGATAACGATTTAAGTAAATCAAAGCAAGTTATCAACTTGGCATTATCTTTAACCCACCGCCAGAAATCGATATTTTTCTCTTGGTCATTAAGCTCATCATCAAAACTGTCATCGTTGACGATATTTGTAAGTGTCTCATTTAGGTCAAATGTACCTATCTCAAATAACTGAAGAACTTTTTTTGATAGACCTTTAGAATACTCCTCTGCCATTACATCAAACACATAAGGGCGCCAAGTTTTTTCGAACAGGGCAAAAGCATCTTCACTATATTCAATGAGTTTAACATCGTCGTCTCTAACTGTTATTATTGTGCCATCTGCACATAGTAATGGCATGTCCTTGATGTCGTTGTAGCTCAATGAGCCATCAAAGATTTGAGCGGCATCACGGCAGAGATAAGATATAAACGCAAGTATCTTGTCTTTGTCAGACAATGCGGCATATATTTCTTTCTTATTTTTAAGAACAAGCTCCGTGAAGAAAGACTTGTCCGTAAAAGTCTTAATCCCAAATTGCTGTCTAAAGAAACTCTCGGCAAGTTTCTTTTCCGAACTTTCAAACTTTTCGAAATATTTTGAATTAAGACAATACATCATGGTGTTTGTCAACCACTCATGAGCCTTGTTGTCTTCGAATGTGCTATTACCTGCATATGAAGGTTGATTGAAATATCGAAGGTCATCATTACACAAATAAACTTCGTCATCTTCAATATCAAGACAACTTACAACATACTCTTTGAAAAGCAAAGATTTATCTTTGATTGAATCTCGACAAGAGAATACATACTTGACAAAAGCAATGTTTTTTTCAAAATCATCCTCAATAGCTTCATTGACAGCGTTTATAAAGTCTTCGTCTTCGGCTATAATGGATGTCACGAAATCTGCTTTGTCAAATGCGGTAAAGCCTAAATCCTCAAAAATGTCTTTTACCGATTTGCCATTTCCGTCTTCTTTTTCAGATTCGGTATCATCTGTTCTATCTTTATCTTCAAAATATAAATGTGAAAGAATATTGAGGACATTCTCACCTAGCCAAGGTTCTTTTGACGTTTGGTAAGAATCGTCACTGTAGAAGTACTGGTAATTATCATAATCATATGTGGCATCGCCATCTTCTGAAATAAACGGAATCTTTTCTTTAATCTCGGATAAGTCTATTTCATTCTGCGCAACGAATTTAAAGAATTTCAGCGAGTTTTCAGGGGTTTCTAATAATGCAATCGCATTGTCATTGTCAGCGATATAATCAGTAACTATTGATTGTGCGTCAAAGTCCATGAAATGCCCGTTAACAAATTCTTTCCATTTCTCGTTCTCATCAAATTGAGAACGAGAGAAGTCACATAAATGAGGCACAAACTGTTTTAAAAAACTGATGATAGATGCGTTCGAATCGAAGTCATAATACAAATCGCTTGCTTTGTAAAGATCCCCTTCATATTCAATAAAGATTTGTTCTGAGGAGAAATCACTTAGTTTCTCATAATTCAAAAGGTGACCAATAAACCGCGTGTTATTATCATAATTTTCCAACAACGACTGAAACTCCTCAGATGAGCAATGCTTCTTAACGTCATCAAAGTCTATGTCCATTTTACCAGGACAATATTGATACATAAAATCCATGAAGCATTCTGATTCGCGCAATTCTTGTATTGGTAAGCAGCTATCTTCACTTCCCAATAATGAAATGAAATCGTCATCAGTCATCACATTTTTTTCTGTGATGCCAGTTCTGTCATCGAGGATGGTGTCAATGCAAGCTAAAGACTCATTGCCATCTTTGTCGACAACGGGGACAAATGGCACCTCTTTTATGAGAGATTCAAATTCTTCTTGGAACTCCTTAATGAATGTTGCATATTGCTTCTTCTTTGCGCATTCATCAAAGTCAGGTATTAATGCAAATACAGAATCCAAGTCGTATTCCTTACTAGCGATTAATTCTTTAATCCAATAGAAAAATTGCCTTCCTGCTATCTTTGCTATCTCATGATTAAGCTCGATGTCTTCTATGTCATCACGTGCTCCGTTTGGTAGCATATCGGTGTTCATTAAGAACTTGAATCCCCAGTCAGCGCGTTTTGCTGGGAGATAGCAATACAAGATTGCATCATCAACTGGCAACAATTTTCTGCCATCTCGTTTACAAGCGAACTTTACCGATGTTTTATAGAAATTGAGATATTTTTCAGGAATCTTCTCATATCCATCAGACTTGTCTGCATCTTGATTTGTAAGCACATCGTTGATTCTTTCCCTTACAAATTCAGGCACATCATCAGTCATAGCCGGTGAAACACACCAGTCTTGACTGTTTTTTTCTCTTACTATTGTCGGTTCAGAAGAATCACCAATAAATACGCTTACTTTTCGAATGTTCGGAATGAATAGAATAACCCTTTCAGTTTCAAAAACAGATGAGAATAGGTCAATATAATTGTCTTTCCTATCTCGATTTGTGAGGATTCTGCTATCACGTGGTTTAAGAGCAAATTTCACTCGGTAAACATCATTGGCGTGATGACTGAATATTTTTCTGACGGCCAGCGGTACATTTATTGCATCAGTCCAGACGGGCAAAATCTGCCATGGAGTATTAATAATATCTGTTGCTGATTTGTCAAATCGAAATGAGTATGTTCCAGTTTCAAGGAAAACATAATCATTGTCCAGGAATACAGTTTTAAAACCAATTCCTTTATATCCTATTGCCTCAACATTATCCGATTTTTCTCCATCGTTTATGTCGCAGATTGCCGCAATATTCTTTGCATTGAAGTATTCTCCAGTATGCTGAAATGTTAGGTACTCACCTGTTATATTGAACTCAACGTCTACTGGAGTGGAAACCAAACCTGAGACTCCTTTTTGCTTTCTCGGATAATCGTTAGCATTCTGAAGAAGTTCATAGATGAACACTTCTTTACCGCTTTGAGTTAATTGTTTGTTTAGCGTGTCAAGTGTTCTTGTAATCTTTTTTGCTGCACTAGCTGGATAGTGTATGATGCTTTCATGTAAACATGAAATAATATCTTGCGACAATAACAGTGTTACATCTTCCTTTAAATCAATGCCAAATTTCAATGGACTTGTGCCCAAAAGCACCCATGTAAATCTATAATAAGAATATTTATAATAATCGGCTGATTGATTGTAGAAAGTAATAGTTAAATCCCTCACACCTCTTTCTTTATCTTCAATCTTTGTGAAGTCGGTGTTTCTGATGTCTTGAATTCGATACCACCCATCACTAGTTGGGACAAATTGTCCAATGAAGAAATTATTTTCAAGCCTTAATCTTGTTTTTACTTTTGTTACTTCATCTGCTTCTACAGAAACTCTCTTTCTCCTTTGGACAGAATTGCTTGTTGAACTATTTGTTTTCTTTGAAGCTGATGTGGGGTCTTTGGGTACAAAGATCTCAATGTCATGACCTGCATAGAACCATGCTTTATATTTCAAGGGAACTTGAGTTATTTTGTCTCGTACATAATGAACTCCAGTTAGTTTAGCAATCTTTTCTTTAGTGAAGTATGCACAAAGTTCACCGTCTTCTGTTTTAAAAACAAAGACAGTCGGCTCCTGAATTACAGATTTTATCTCTTCGTCTGTTTCAGGGTTGTCATACAGACTTTGAATAGAGTGAGCAAGAAGCGGAGCAAGTTCTTCAGCCTCTAAAACTCTCTCCCTTTCGGGGTACATCTTCTGGTTTTGTTGATGATAATACCCTAATAACCTTAATTTCTTATTTAATGCCATATGTTGTATCGTTTTTCATTAATTGTTGTAAACGGCACGACGTCCATCGTCTTCGAGCGATACCAATATCTTATGCCTACAGTTCTTGTGGTATCTCATTGCTTATATGAACTTGATATAGCGGAGGAATGGTTCAAAATAGAGGTTTTCCTCGTCTTCGCGATCGCGGAGCGGTTCGTTGACAAAGAAAGCCTCTTTCCATAAGTCGATGGTCACCTGATGAGTGGGAGTCACCGGCTCTGTTGATTCAAAAAGAGCAGGTTTATCGCGCTTGATGAGGCCCGCCTCTATCATCTGCGGCACGGCGCAGTTGCGTGAGTTTTGCGTGCTCTTGTTGAATCCGTAGGTCTCAGCAATCAACTTGTCGAGCAGTTGAGCCGATATGGTGTCTTGCTGACGGAATTGCTTGGCAAACACTTTTGCCACATGGTAGCAAAATGGGTATCGCCCACAGATGAGCGCAGTCAATATCAGCGGTCTGTCGGTTGGGCTAGTCAGTGCCAGAGCGATTTCGTCTTTGTGTTCATTGATGAACGGTGTGAGTTCGTTACGATCAATCACACTTGCTATTTGGTTATATGATTTCTTGATCCTGTTCTCTCCGGCATAGTCGGCTTGCAGCATCTCCTTAATGTGCTGTTCATCGACAACACCAGCAGCGAGGTATTCTTTCAATGCCTCGCCCAGGACGTACAATGGTATGCGTTGCTGTATGCCTAATGTCTTACTCTGTGTCATGGTTTTCTAATGGTGATAAATGGGATTATAACTTCGAGCCAATGGGTGCCGCCATGCGTCACATGATTCTCGCGAGAGAAAATGTGGCGGTCGGCCGGGTAAAACGTTTGGCTCTCATCGTTGATTTGCAGCACATCTCCTGCATGGGCACCTGCGAACATCTGCTTGTTTGCCGATGGGTGCAGGGTGATGTGCCTACCGCTCCAACTGGCACCAGTCTTCTCGTGTTGTGCAAGACGGACTTCGCTTTGTGGCTCTATATTGCCGTGGTCGGTGGTGATATAGATGGTGAATCCTGCATTAAGCAGCGTTTTCACCACACCGAGCAGCCGCCCATCATTTGCCCACCTCCGCGTGTCATCGTAGAGGTACATATAGTTGGTAGCAGAGTGCATCTTATCGTCAAGGTCTGCTGTGACGTAGCCGAAGTATTGGCGCATGAGCGGCACTTCGTCCACATCGCCGTCATACTGATAATATATCAGACTCGCCAATACTTTCTTTGACAACCAAAATTCATCCCAAAGTTTTTCTTCGTTATGTGGATTCTGACTGTAAGTCTCCACAGGCCGGTCGCCGCGGAAGATGGCTTGGCGTGACAGCTCGGTGGTGCTGGGCAACCACGAGAAACTCGCATCATATTGCGTGGTAACGCCTTCGATGTTCTTTGCGAAATGTGAACGCAGCACCTCGGCTTGCCACAAGTTCATGCCGTCAACAACAATCAATGCCGACTTTGCATTCTCTTGTTTGGCAATGAACGGTAATACCTGGCATACGTTTCGCGGGCAGTTTCTGCCCAGCGAAGCACTGGCAATCGACACATAACTCTGCCGTAGGAACTCTTGAAATGCGGCATTTAGTTCGGTGATGGGTGCAATCATTTCATGCCAGCGGTCAAGTTCTATGGCGCGAAGCATGATGCTCGACAACGCCGAAGCCCAACGCTGAGGCCGATGGAAATCCAGTTTGGCGCATACTGCTTCCCATTGCGTCATTAGTTGGCGCATTTCGTCATCGACGCGAGCTTGCGAGTTGTCGTATTGCTGCAGGACAAACCCAGTGGCTACGGCGTCAAGTTTGAGGATTTGCTTTTGCTCAAACAGCCATCGCAAAGTGTAGTAGTCACGCTGCCGGATGGTTTCCCAGTGATAACGGGGGAACAGGTTGCGTGCTTGGAATGTGACCACATCGGCACGGCTGGCAATGTCGGGCAAAACCTCAAACTCTTCATCTTGGATGAATAGCACACGACCTGATGTTTCATCAAGTTCCGTTTCAACGAAAATGCGCAGGTCAATCGCCATGCCATGTGCCACCGTCACAGATGCGAAACGCAGTGCTTCCTGCACATCTTCACGAAGAAGGAAACCATCGCGGTTAAGCACGATGGTAAACCGACGGTCTTCGGCGGTGAACAAACGGCTGACGATATTTCCTGCTAAAGCATCCATAGATTACACGTGGCTTACGGCGATGTCGTAGAACTGCAGCAATACTTCGTCTTCCATCAGCAAGGCTTCGGGCAGTTTTTCAGCCACCTTGACGATGGTAGCGAAGTTCTTTTCTTTGTAGCACTCAGTAAAGCCGTATCGCAGGGCTTCGAGGTTGGTGTCGGTCAAGCGGCGAGCACGCTCGGCTTGTTCAACGAACAAGTCAAACTGCTTGCGCAGACGCTTGTTGCGCATGATGGTGAGGTGAGCCTGGTTCTCGAAGTCGGGAATCACCCACCGGCCATCTTCTTCCTTGATGAAGTTCTCTTTAAGAATATCCATCAGCTCTGGTATTTGGTCGCCTTTTTTGGGTTTCTGTAGCATGGCCATCCATTGAGGTGCAAGTTCCGCATAGGTTTGTGGCTTAATCAGCGTCCTGCGAATCCACTCAATACCCTCGCGTTCGTTAGCCACATAGAGCGAATATTGTGATTGAACGGGCGTTTGTTTCTTCTGTTCTTCGTATTCTAGTGCCTGGTCGGGCGTGAAATACATGCCGTCTCGTTCAATGAATCGCTCATGCAAACCATGCTGGAAGTCTTGCGAGTTCATTGGCACCGCATAGCCGTGAGCCACATAGTGGGCAATCAGTTTGTCAAACAAGATGCGTGGTGTGCGTTCTGGCATAACTTGTAATTCTCCGTTACGCACCATTATGGTGTCAAGGTGAGTGAGCACCATTTCAACAAACGCCCAAACATTTTCGGGTGCGTCACCCGAAGACTCAAATCTCTCAAGCATTGCCGCTGTTGGTTTAAAGCAGGAAATAATCAAGTCTTGCTTGACTGCTGTGGTTGTGGTGACTGCCTTAAACGAGCCTTGTTGCTTGTCGAGTGCCGAAACGCTCGCCACAACAAAGCCAACACCTTGAAGCGCATTTTGTATCGAGTTCCAAACGGCTGCCGAGGTGTTACTGAACTCCATTGTCAACCATTTACCTGGTTTAAGTACACGATAAAACTCACGAAGAGAGCGGTTCATCAAAACCTGATAGTCAAATAGCGATTTTTGCTGATAAGAATTTACAATAGCTTCTGGCGTGCTATTTGTCTTAACCTTTAGCCATCCTTCCCATATACAGTTCAAATCTGAATACATTATATTTGCACCAAAAGGTGGATCAGTAAATATATAATCAACAGAATTTTGCAATAGGGGAACTTCAGTTGCAGAATTAATGCTTATTAAATTTAGAGGTGCTAACAATGCTAAAGCTTTTGAAATCTTTTCAATTTTATTTTCATATGCTTCAAATACATTTGCCTCACACACTTGAGATGCAACATAAAGTGTCCCATTTAATGGGTTATATGGGAAAGAGACTTCAGGACGATACCGATTTAGCTTTGATAAATTGATGAGCTGTGACGTGAACCATAACAACAAAGCTTTATCGTTCTTTACTTTGTTATAAATAAGGGAGAGTATATAGAGAGTCCTTCGATGATAAAACTGATGAATATATTTAATGCCATTTGTTCTAATTGGTTGAGAAGTATTATATCCATCTTGAATCATCTCTGTTGGAATCCAATTCTCAATATGAATATGTTCGTACTTTGAGATTTGCTCTAAATCATATTCATCTGGAATTTTCGTATAATAGCGGCTACCTATTTTGTATTTGATGAGAACTGGGACTGTTTTAGCAATTTCAACGACTAAACCCAAATCTACGTCAAACTTGGTTTCTATTGCGTGTTCTAATGATTTCTTTGTAACTTCTGTGCCACAGTGGTTGCATTTAAACTGTTTTTTTACTTTACCTGTTTTTTTATCTGTGGCAATATCGTAAAATACTAGTTCTTTTCCGCATGTGGGGCAAATAAATACATCAGACCAAACCACATATTTAATTACACCAAAAGATTTATTAGTATGGTAAGTCTTATATATGTCTTGACATTGATTTTTCACATCAAGCAGTATAGACTTTGCTTTTTCAACAAACTTCATAGAAGATTGCTTAATGTTATAAACAGAAGCAATGTGTGAAGCTGCGGGCGACAAGTCTGAGCAAATAGCATGTCGCAAACCTAAGTTTTTTTGATTAGACAGATTGAGCAGATTTTCGTCACACAAACCCGCTGCAACACCAGTCATGCCCGTTCCTGCAAACCCGTCAAATATTATATCGCCAGGTTGAGTGTAATGCATGATATATCTCATAATTGCAGGATGAGGCACTTTTGTGTGATAAGTATGGGCATTATAGATAGGATTACTCTTACCCTCGCTCACATCGGCTGAATATGGTTCAGTCACTTCGAAGTTTGCATTGCGTTTGCCTTCTGCTTCGAGTTGCTTTTTCTCTTGCTCCCATTCTACGATAAAGTCATTGAGCCACGGATTGGGACAAGCGGTATAGAAGGGAGGGTCGCTCAAGGCAATGATATCGTCATCACTGCCAATGGGGAAGCCCTCAATTTTGCGAAGATCTGGCAGACGCTTGCGCAGCTCCTCGCGGAAATAGCGACGGCGTTCCTCGTCATCGGAAAACGTCAAGCCGAGGACTTTGACTGGCCCGCTGCCATAGTTTACCTGCGGTTCAGCGGCAAGGTTGTTCATCTCCTCATCGGTGAACATGCTTGATTGTTGATAATTATCGTTGGCCATAAATATGGATTATTTCAAGATGATACGTACTTTTTTCTCTTTCTTGCCGCGAGTCATGTGGATGATGTAGCGGTCAAACGCCACCTGCGCTTGTTCCATGGTCAATGGACGGTCGAAGAAGCGGCGCATGGTGTCGGCTGAAATCTCAACCGCTTCGTATCCTTCGCCCAGTTTGTCGAGCAGTTCGAGCAAGCATTCGGCGGCGTGCTCGTCTGCGATAGGTTCCAGTCCAGTAATGAAGCGGTTGAGGAAGTTTTGGTCGCCGTCGGGCATCAGACGCATGGTCTCTTGCTGCTCATCGGCTTTACAGAAGTCGCGCAGCGTTTCAAGCCAGCGATTGTTCATTTCATCAAGGTCTTGCCACAACTGATGTACTGAGCGCGGTGCATGCGTTTGTGTGGTGGGGTTGAAGTCGATGTAAGGCGACGACTGCAGCATGGACTCCGCATTGGGGTTGGCTGGTTTCAGCTTATAGACATCCTCGCGAAGATGCGTCCATTCGTCGGTGTTGAGCAAGGCAAACTCCGAAAGTTTGCGGCATACAGCAAATTGCGGTGAATTCAACAGACGGGTGCGCTCCTGGTTTTCGAGATCATTGATGCAGAAACTGCGATAGCGCTGCATATAGAACTCGATGTAGTCAGCTTTCACCTGCTCGAGTTGCTGCTTGAAAGCGGAGACCTCTACTGGTGTGGGATTGGCCACCACTTCACCAAAGCCACCTATTGCGCTGGAGATGGCGTTTTGAAGAGGATGGTCGGACGGGACATACTGCCGTGCCTGACGCAGATAGGAAACCTGCCGGTCAAGTTCATTGGCCGTCTGGAGTTTCTGCTCAGTGGCTTTGAAATGCTCGTAGTATTCAGCCACGTGGCTGATCTCTTCGAGCGTCCACGGCAGGTTCTTCAGTTTTGTACGTGAGTTGTAGGTCTTCACTTTATCTCCAAAGCCTCGGAGTGCAGTGAATTCATTGCGGAGATTTATCGCCTCAGTTTCGTTGATAATCTCCTCTCCGCCAATCACCACCGCACTACGGAGCTCGCGGTTAGCGAGCGAGATGGCTTTTTCTGCAAGTTCCTTACCAGCATTAATCAGTTCGGCAAAGGCATTGCGGTCGTCATCGGCAAGCCGTGCCGAATAGTCTTTTCCATCCAAAAGCAGTTTTGAGAGAGCCTTTATAACAGGGATGTTCAGCCCTTTGGGGCGCGAGATGTGGGAGAACAAATAGAAATCTTCGTACGAGAGGGTGCGCAGCAACTCAGTATTCGAACCATTGAGCTTCGTGCCATTCTGCAAGGTGATTTCTATATCACCACTATGCACCAAAGCCGCAAGAGCGAGAAACTCGAAGTCTGATTCGATTCCGAAGTCTTTTGTGCGCCAGATATTCTCCGAGCGTGGCACCATTTCAAGCAACTCATTCTGGTTAAGAACCATACCTTCACCTTTCTCTGCAAGTTTGCTCAATGCGCTCTGGGCATAGATGCTGTTGTCGGGGTTGATTTCTCCGGCAGCATAGCAGCCTAGCGCTTCGAGCACAGCCTCACCATCGGCATTGGAGTTGGTGGGCTGAATGAGCTTGGCGATGGCTCCTTTAATATATCGGTCGCGATTATCATGGGTGATAACCTGACGGGCTTTAGTGAAAGCGGGGTATTGAGGAGTTTGTTCGGTGAACACATGCTCAAATATTTCGCTTGCCACGGCGTTGATATTGTCGATGCGTCGTGAGCCTTCACCTGGCAGTTGGTAGGCTTTCAGCCTTTTCCCGTCCTCGTCGCGATAGTACACAAGCGTGTTGTCAAGATATGTGAGGTCAAAAGCCTTGCGTGCTTTGACAAATAAATCTTCATACTTTTGCCGATATGTGATTTTCTGCACTTGGTCGGCTGAGTTGTAGAGACTCAATGCCGCACCATACTTACAAACGAGTGTTTTGAACTCCTCGCTCACACCATCCATGACGAAGTACACTTCATCAGGCTCGCAGTTGCGATGCTTCTTCTCTTCTTGGAAGATGGGCATGAACACCAGATAGAAGAATTGTTTGGGTTGCGTTGTCGACTTCTCATTCGGTTCTCCGAAGAAGATGTAACCATCACGCATAATCTTGTGGCTGCGCCATTCCAGTTCATGCTGGTAGATACGGAATCCCTGTCGGTATGGGTTGCTCTCAATATCAAGGGCATCAACGAGGAATTTGAAGAAAGCCTCGTCGCGCTGTGCCGGTGACATCTGGTCGGCGTATTGCGATATTTGCTGGTCGAAGTTGATGCCGCCCTCAGTGCGCAGGTGATACTCGCTGTTCTCCTCATTGAGGTCGAAGAACTGACCAGAGGTTGCCTTGATAATGAGTTTGGCACAAGCATCAATGATGTTGACCAATAACTCATTGTCGGTGGCAAGTGGTGTCGTATAGCATAAGTCATCTGCAAGCGTTGCAGCACGTGCACCATTAGTTTTGCTGAGATTGCCTTGCAGGAGTTTGATGGCAGTAGCATTTGCAATGCGTTTGGCAAGTGGTATCTGCTTTGCACGCACGCCCTCAAAATTCGCCTCAATCTTGTCATGAACAGTGGTCACGGTGTCTGCCACCGTCTTGATGTCGGGTATCGACATCAAAGCGGCGGTGTTCATGATCGTTTCCCAATACTGGTCATAAGTGATAAGACCTGGGTTGTCGGTGGGAATATCTTTGTCTTTAATTTGCTTAAACTGCTCTGAGATGGTCTTCAATATTTGACGCTGTGACTGCCCTTCACGTATTTTTTGGAAATTATCGAAATACGATGGATGGACAGGGAACAAGTCCACATAGTCCTGCAGGTGGGCATGCATATCGGGGAACAGATGGACAAATTGTTGCAAGTGATTGCGAATAATTGTTTTCTGTTCATCGGTCTTTTTGAGCAAACGATTTTCAACGACGAACTTCACATCATTCCGAAGAATGGTTAAGTCTCGATAGCGGTCTTTGACGCGCAACAGCATTTCGGCAGCGAAAGCAAACTCTTTCGATTGGTAAATCATCTCTTGAACACCAAAGATAAAGCCGAAGTGTCCGCGTGAGCATTGCTGACCGAGGGCTTGCAGCACTTGCAAGTTGCGGTCGAGCATACCTGCAGCTGCTTGCGTGCGCAGGTAGTTCAGCATCTCATCGATAACAAGCAGAAAACCTTTGTCGGGGAATTTTTCCTCAAAAGCTGCCATCATTTCATCAAGCTGCTCATTGTACATTTTGAGCGATTCGGGATCGAAATGGTAGTCAATGCTGTTAGCATCGAGGAAGCGTTGCAGCTGATATGTGACAACACTCCACAGGTCTTTTTGAGTCTGCAACTCAAAGCGATGCACCATAAATTTGCCAGCAAGTGGTGCGAGTATTTCCTTAGCCTTGTCGTTGCGTAATTCCTGGAGATTATCGCTGTCTTGGGCAGTTAGAATAATCAACGACATCAAGTGCGATTTACCAGTTCCATAGTTACCAACAATTTGCACTCCTCGTTTGTCACGGCCATCAAACTTTAGGTTTTCCACAATCTGAGGAATGACCGTTTGGAGGAAATATTCTGGATAGACGAAATTATGCAACACGTCGAGCTGGTAGTTGCGCTCATCAAGTAAATCGAACTGGATAACCTCGGTTATCGGGTCGAAGTGAAGTAAATCTCTGTATTTCATATTGTAATGTAATTAATATTCTGAAGGTCTATGTAGAGCGGGCTGTCTTCATCAAGGAAAAACAGTTTGTTTTGCTTGATAGTTCCTTGCCAGTGGAGCAAAAGGAGCGTGTTTTTTGAAATGGTGGAAAGAAAGTCCGCTGGTGAGAAGTCGAGAACTTTCTCAAATAAGATTCCCAAATTTGTCAGACAAATATATTTGCCGAACTGGTCATCAACTTGAGTGATTGCTGTAATTTGTGATGAGAGAAAATCTTTAACCCCATCGAAAGCCTGTTTTGAAAGGTTATGCTCTTTCAAATAGTTTGCCACAGTTTTTCCGACATTGACATGAGAAAGTGACGCATCAAAAGAGTCGTCGCCAAGTACAACGACTTTGAAGCGAGGAGCCGAGTTTAGAAACTCCAATATCCGATTGTCCTTGTCAATGTCAAACACGCTAAAAACGGCTTATGTTAAAGACGAAACTCCAATGTAGTGCCAGAAAGCCGACCAAAGCTTGTATCACTACAATGGAGTTCGTCGAAATTTATATCTTATGACTGCTAAGCAGTTACGGTCTTTTACTGGGATAATAAGATTAAAAATCTTATTATATGGATTTGCAAAGTTAATAAAAAACTTGCAACCATAGTTCAATTCTTCAACAAAAAATTTGCGGCAAAGATAATCGGTGGTTGTGCCATAACTCGGTACAGAAGTAATTTTTTTTGAAAATAGCAGTTTTTGGGGGAAAGAAACCAAAAAAGCGTGAACCGAACCACGCTTTGCCTGAAGGTCGTAGGAGAACCCAAACGATAAGCGATAGTAGCGGTTCACGCCATATAGCGCAAACCACTATGCTATCTTTATCGTTTGTTTTGAAAAGTTCCTACGTTCTCAGAGCAAAAGATTGCATAATGTTTTGTAGATGTCCACGATGTCATGCTGAGAACTGTTGTTTCAGCACTGCAAAGGTAAACATATTTTTTGACATACCGTGTTGATGTGGCAAAAAATCAAGTGTTTAGTTCGTGGACGAGGTTGAGGCGCACGCCAGTTCTTCCCACCTGGGCACCGTCACGCAAAACGCTGTGAAACATCTTAAGTTTGCCTCGCTCATCAAGATAAGGCACGAAGCAGTTGTCAGACGAGAACTCAAACTCGCGGTACATGTTGTTGTGATACAGCACAACACTTTCATACTCTTTGAGTTCGTTTTCCTCGGTGATAAGGTGGTTGGCTGCATCACCAAAAAGGTCAATGACAAGTGAAGTGCCGTGCGCTGATTGCTCCCAGACGCGCTGATTGCAAGGCACAAAGAGTGAGTTGAGCATGGCGAAGATGTGGGCTTGCTTCACCTTGTGTGCTTCAAAATCAGGCTTGAGGTTGAAGTTAATTCCCTCATGCTTGATGTTGCAGCGGAATGGATTGTCCAAAGTGTGTGCGTTGAACGCTGGGAACAAGTTCTCGCCAAAGTTCCACACTTTGGGGATGCTGCCGTGTGTGGCGACGTCGACCCAGCCCACGATGCAGTTCGTTGGTAAGTCCACGAAGTGGGGGACATTGCCAAGCACTTGCGCGTTGTGCGCGATCATCTGCCACTCGACGGGGTAGCTGGAGAGCGGCTTCTTGGCTTCAACTGCGTAGATTAACACTCTGCACGGTGGTGCATGATGTGGCCATTTTATGCTGACCACTGGCATTAGCCCTGCAGCAATCAAAGCTGCAAAGGGCTGTTCAATAATGATTATGTACATAAAAATAATTTTTCGCCCTCCGACATTGGTAGGGCAAAAAATCAACAAAGTAAAATGGCGGTTGTACCAAAATGCGGTACAGCATTGAATTATCTGCCATTTATGCTTGCGGCGCACTTGAATTTGCTAAAGAACACCGCTGCTCGGTAGGGCGAAAGTATCTCGGTACGGGAACTTTTCGCACCCGATGTAGAGCGTATCGAAAGCATCGGTGCCGTCGGTGCGGTGTTCGAGCAGGTTTTCTTCGTTCTCTGCGAGTTTCTCACCGCCCTTGTCCTTTCGGAATCCATTGCGCCCACGAGTGACCCCAGCCGTCTGAATGGCAAGGATGAGGTCATCGTTGTTTTGTCGGTTGAACATCGGCATGAGCCGTTGTTTGCCGGCAAAGCCCT
>OMUK01000015.1 GCA_900314215.1 uncultured Prevotellaceae bacterium | reverse complement strand
CGGCAATGGCCAGCGAGGTGCCGCCGTTGAGAAACCCGAAGGGCTGGCTCACGGCAGGGGTTACCGGCAGTGTGGCCTCTAGTGTGTCGGGATCGGCAGTAGAGTGGAACTCCAGCCCCAGTGTGGTAGCCAGGTTCTCAATACCCTCCATTTTTTTCATCACTTGAGTAATGTCCATGATTGCGTTATATGGGTTGTTGCTACAAAATTATCAAAATTCAACGACATCTCCAACTTGCAGCCGTATTTATCTGAAATCACCTGCCGGAGGGGTGATAGAGGACTGGGGCCACTTGTAATTCCAGTGGTCTCTGATTTTGAAGATGTGGAGAAATATGTGGGCGCGTATGGCGGCAAGTGAAGAAAAATATTTGTAACTTTGTGACTTGGTGCGGGCTGCTCCTGTGAAAGCCGGACCGCACGTATGGGTTAACTATTACAATGTATATCATATTGAAATGAACGCAATAAAGAAATCACTCATCGTTGCCATGGCTGCAACGAGTGCGGCCCTGGGCGGCGCGCAGACCTTCGACCTGTCCGATTTTGTGCTCTCGAAGAGCCGGCCCAGCGGCATTCCGGCTACGCAGCCGGCACGCGACGGCAACTACTACTACCAGCAAAGTGCCGACGGCACCGAGATTTTAAAACTTGACTATTCCACCGGCCAGCGCAGTTCCACGGTGCTTGGGGCGCAGTCGGCCGGCGACGATGGCGTAGCTGCGTGGGATGGCTACACCATGAGCGCCGACGAGAGCAAGATACTGCTCTGGCAAGACACCCACATGATCTACCGCCACTCCTTCAGCGCCGACTACTATGTGTACGACGTGAAGAGCCGCCGCCTCACCAAGTTGAGCCAGGCTGGAGGTGAGGAGATTGCCACCTTCTCGCCCGATGGGCAGCGCGTGGCCTATGTGAAAGACAACAATATCTATCTCAAGAACCTGACAACCGGCGAGACCGCCACGGTGACCACCGACGGCGTGAAAAACCGGGTAATCAACGGCGTGCCCGACTGGGTATATCAGGAGGAATTCGGCATCTTGAACTCGATGACTTTCTCGCCCGACGGCCGCACGCTGGCCTTCCTGCGCTTCGACGAGAGCCAGGTGCCCATGTACTCGATGACCATCTACCAAGGCGCTTGCAGCCCCAACGACGCCTACGAGCTCTATCCTGGCAGCTACGACTACAAGTATCCTGTGGCAGGGCAGAAAAACTCGGTGGTGAGCGTGATGGCCTACGACGTGGCAAGCGGCAAGCTCAGCACGTTGCCTGTGCCTAAGGCCGACGACGACTACATTCCCCACATTGCCTTTGCGCAAGACAACTCCAAGCTCATGGTGAGCAAGCTCAACCGCACGCAGAACGACTTCCATATCTACGCCGTGAATCCCGCCACCGGCGAGGTGAAAGTGTCGTATCACGAGACCACCGACTACTGGATCGACAGCGAGATGGCCAACCAGGTGAAGTATTACGACCACTGGTTTGTGATTCCCAGCGACAAGTCGGGCCACATGCAGCTCTACTGGTGCGAGATCGACGGCTCCAAGCAGCTGCAGTTCACCCAGGGCGACGAGGATGTGACTGCCTACTATGGCTACGACGAGAAGCGTCAGCGCTTCTATTTCCAGACCACCGCCGGGCCGCAAAACCGCCAGGTGAAATATATCGACAAGGATGGCGTGCAGCACAACCTCACAGGGGCCGAAGGCACCTATGGCGCCCGCTTCAGCAGCAACTACAGCTACTGGCTGCGCACCTATAGCAGCGCCACCGTGCCCACACAATATGCCATCTACAACGCTGCCGGCAAGCACGTGCGCGACCTGGAGCTCAACAGCGACTATGCCGAAAAATACACCAGCAAGGTTGTGCCCAAGCGCGAGTTCTTCTCCTTTGAGAAAAACGGCGTGAAGCTCAACGGCTTCATGATCAAGCCCGCCCACTTCGATCCCAGCAAGAAATACCCTGTGATCATGGTGCAGTATAGCGGCCCCGGCGCCCAGCTGGTGCTCAACCGCTGGAGCCTCGACTGGGAGGAATATGCCGCCATGCAGGGCTACATCGTTGCCTGTGTGGATGGCCGCGGTACAGGCGGCCGTGGCGCCGATTTCGAACATGTGGTGTATAGGCGGCTGGGTCACTACGAGAGCATCGACCAGATTGCTGCCAGCGACTACATGGCCAGCCTGCCCTATGTCGACAAGGATCGTATAGGAATATGGGGCTGGAGCTATGGCGGCTACGAGGCCCTGATGGCCATGTCGACCCCAGGCAGCCACTACAAGTGCGGCGTGGCAATAGCTCCCGTCACCTCGTGGAAGTATTACGACACCATCTATGCCGAGCGTTACATGCGCACCCCGCAGGAGAACCCCAGCGGCTACAAGGACGGCGCGCCACTCGAGGCCACCGACAAGCTCAAGGGCCGCGTGCTCATCATGTTTGGCAGCGCCGACGACAATGTGCACATCGTCAACGAGATGCAATACATCTCTAAATTGCAAAACGACAATGTGGACTTCGACATGCACGTGTGGACCAACATGAACCACAGCATCAACGGTTGCGACGTGCGCCTGCCGCTCTATCGCAAGGTGATGAGTTTCTATGACCAATACTTGAAAGGCAATAGGTAATAAATCGTAAATCACGCCCACGCATCATGCTTATCGTTATCACAGGACCCACAGCTTCGGGCAAGACGGGCAAAGCCGTAGCCCTGGCCCGCGCGCTCGACGGCGAAATCATCAGCGCCGACTCGCGCCAGGTGTACCGCGGCATGGACCTGGGCACCGGCAAGGACCTCGACGAGTATGGCGAGGTGCCCTATCATCTCATCGACATATGCCCGGCGGGCTACAAGTATAACCTGCACGAGTTTCTGCGCGACGAGCAGCAGGCCCGTGCCGACATCATAAGTCGAGGCCGCCAGCCCATCATGTGCGGCGGCACAGGCCTCTATGTAGAGAGCGTGGTGAAGGGTATACAGCTGCCTCCAGTGCCCGAGAATCGCGAGTTGCGGGCACAACTCTCCACCATGACCCTCGACGAGCTCACGGTGATCTTGAAGCACTACAAGACCTTGCGCAACAATAGCGACATCGACACCTGCCAGCGCGCGATACGCGCCATCGAGATTTGCAAGTACTATCATGACAATCCCCATCTCAAGGCAGCCACCGAGCCTCACCCGTTGTGCGACGCGCTGGTGATAGGCGTGGCCATTGACCGCGACAACCGCCGCCGCCGCATCACCGAGCGCCTCAAGGCCCGCCTCGATGCCGGCATGGTCGACGAGGTGCGCCGCCTCATCGACAGCGGTATCAACCCCGACGATCTCATCTATTACGGGCTCGAGTATAAATATGTGACGCAATATGTGATAGGGCAACTTACCCGCGAGCAAATGTTCAGCGGCCTCGAGACGGCCATTCACCGCTTTGCCAAGCGGCAGATGACCTGGTTTCGCGGCATGGAGCGCCGTGGCACCCCCATCCACTGGCTGCCCTACGACCTTCCCAACGACGACTTTGTGGCCGCCGTGCTTGCCTTGAAAGATAAAATGCCTGCTGCCGAAAGCCCATCATAGGCCCTCGATGATGTTGAGCATCTTGAGGGTGGCTTGGATGGCTGCCTCGATTTGGTCCACGTCGAGGCCGCGGGTCTTGATCACGTGCCCGTCGAGGTTCCACGTGATATTGGTCATCACCAGGGCGTCGGTATTGCCGTGAGGGGGAATGCTCACGGTGTAGTTGGTGAGGCGTGGCAGGCGGCGGTGCAACTTGGTGGTGTAAATTTCACGTATGGCTTTGAAGAGGGCGTCGAACTGGCCGTCGCCGCTAGCGCTCTCCTCATACTCGGTGCCCTCCACCTCGAGTTTGATGGCTGCAGTGGGGTGCAGGCCGTGCGACATGCTCAGCGAGTAGTTCACGATTTTCACCTTGTTCTGCTGCGGGTCGCGCTTGAGCACCTCGGCCACGATGTAGGGCAGGTCGTCTTGCGTCACGATCTCCTTCTTGTCGCCCAGTTGCACGATGCGCTCGGTCACCTTCTGCACATATTTCTTGCCCAGCTCGATGCCCAGCTCCACCAGGTTTTCCTTGATGCTTGCCTCGCCCGATAGCTTGCCCAGTGCATACTCCCGCTTGCGGCCAAAGCGCTCGGGCTTCAGGTCGTTGCAATAGAGCTCGTCCTTGATGTCGCCGTCGGCGTGGATGCCGGCCGTCTGGGTAAACACATTCTCGCCTATGATAGGCTCGTTTTGCGCTACCACAACGCCCGAGAACGATTCCACGATGTGGCTCACGGTGTAGATTTGCTTCTCGTCGATGCCCGTGTCCATGTGCAGCATGTCGTGCACCATGGCCACCACGGCAGCCAGCGGGGCGTTGCCTGCGCGCTCGCCCAGGCCGTTGATGGTGCAATGCAGTCCCTTGATGCCCACCAGGCCGGCGGCAAAAGCGTTGCTCGTGGCCAGGTCGTAGTCGTTGTGGGCATGGAAGTCGAAGTGCAAGGTGGGGTAGCGCGTGACCATGCGCTTGCAGTACTCATACACCTGGTTAGGGTTCATGATGCCCAAGGTGTCGGCCAGCATGAAGCGGTGCACGGGCAGGTCCTTCAAGATATCCATGAAGCGATACAGATATTGCTTGGAAGTGCGCACGCCGTTGCTCCAATCCTCAAGGTAGAGGTTCACGTCGAGCCCTTTCTCGTGGGCATAGAGTATCTCGCGCTTGGCGTCCTGGTAGTGCTCCTCGGGCTCCTTGCCCAGCTGGCCGCGGCAGTGGCGCTCCGAGCCTTTCACCAGCAGGTTGATGACCTTGCCGCCGGCGCGCTTCACCCAGTCGGCGCTCTTGCCGCCGTCGATGTAGCCCAGCATCTCCACGCGGTCGAGCATGTCGTGCTCGCTGGCCCACTGGCAAATGGAGCGGGCCGACTCAAACTCGCCTGCCGACACCCGCGCCGAGCACACCTCGATGCGCGGCACGTGCAGCACGGTGAGCACCAGCCGGGTGATGCTCAGCTTCTCGGCAGGTGAGAAACTCACCCCCGAGGTCTGCTCGCCATCGCGCAGCGTGGTGTCGAGCAGCTCGATGTGTCCTCTTGTGCTCTCGCCCTCGCGAGGCCGTGTGTCCAATATCTTGCCAAAGAGTGAACTCATGTTGCAATAGTGTGTTGTAAATTCTCCCTAATAAAATAGTAAGCGCGCGTACGCAGGCGCGAGCGTCGCCTACCATGTGGCAAAGTTACTGCAAGTCGAGCGGAATGCAAAATCAAAAACTCGTTTTTGAATTTTGGCATTCCCGAGGCGCCGCGTAACGTTATCCAACGTTACTGCCCTTGTGCCCGTGTCGACGGTCATTGCCAGGTGGGTTTGGGCACGGGTTCCGCGCTTTCGCGCTCCACCTCTGCCAATGTCGCACTTGGCTCTGACGCATCCAGCCAAGGATAGGTTCGCTACCGTATAGGAGAACGCCGCATGTGGCTTTTGGGCGCACTCGCTCCCCCCATCAAAGCCTTTCTCGCTGAACAAATCAAGGGTGCTGATGGCGCCGCGTGGCGAGTGGAGAAAGCACACAAGAACTGCGCCGCCAGCATTTGGACCGGCGGCACAGCTGTGAGGTGGGGTGTTTTCGCCCCGGCGTGCACGCACGTACGTACGCGTAATTTTACTGTATCGACCTCAGTTTTTTGAGATTGGCTTTCTTGCAGTTGGGCAGGCCATTCCAGAAGTCGATGAGTGCCCATATGCCCAGGCCGCCGCCGGTGAGCAGCTTGGCAATGCCCAGGCCCGTCTGGCCCAGATAGAAGCGGTCGGCCCCGAAGCCGCCCAAGAAGCAGGCATACCACAGTGACTTGCCTGGCGACTTCCACTCGGTCGCCATGATTTGGTTAGCTCCTTGCTCGCTCACGCTCTCGAGCTTGGCACGTATCTCAGAAGCATCCTTGCCCGAGAATTTCTCGCCGTTGAGCAACATGAATTGTGCAATTTGATCGTTATTCATAAAATTCTAAAAAAAAATTTTGGTTTGATGCCTACTCTATTTGGGATTTTCGGCTTCCTCCGCATTGACGCATTATGTTGTTTTTAATAGAGCCATGATTTTTTCGATTCTATTCGGTCATTACTGTTACAAAAATAGCATTTTTTTCTCACATTCAAGGCCTGATGCAGGCGAAATGCAAAAAAAAAATGCGCAACGTGTGTTGCAAAGGCGTTACCTTTGCGTATACTTTATGAAAACAAGAAGAAAAGAAATGAGTGGAGAGGCGTTGACATCCACATTCACCAGCATGAGGCAACGCTTGCTTGCCATGGCTGAACGCATCACGGGAAACC
>OMUK01000009.1 GCA_900314215.1 uncultured Prevotellaceae bacterium | reverse complement strand
ACCTGCTCCCATACTACTACAAAAAATCTCGCGAGTAATCCCGCGAGATTTTTTTGCACATCAGCAAGACGGCTCATTTCGGATGGTTACAACCGATGGCACCTCAGCCGTGGTTGTGCCGAATTGTAGGGGCCGGTCTTGTGCCGGCCCACGGCACAATGTCACATCTTATTTTGAATGCAATGTCGGGGAACAATCGGCATCGTCGCATTGCCTGCACGCTGTGGCAGGGCATAAGAAAAGCTCCATCTCACGCTCTCCCCCCGTGGGGGATGAATGAGATAGAGCTTTTTCTTGTAGCTGCGATCGCAACAAGTGCGATTATTTAACTTTCTCGGCGAGCTCTGCGCCAGCTTTGAATTTCACAACCTTCTTGGCAGGAATTTCAATCTTCTGCTTAGTTGCGGGGTTGATGCCAGTGCGAGCAGCCTTCTGCTGAACTGCCAGTGTGCCGAAACCAATCAGAGCAACCTTGTCGCCCTTAGCCAGAGCTTCCTCTACTGCCTCGATGCCAGCCTTGAGAGCCTTGGCTGCATCAACTTTGCTTAAACCTGCTTTTGCAACGATAGCGTTTACTAATTCTGTTTTGTTCATAAAATTTGCTTTTTTTAATGTTATTACTATAGTTTTTAGGCATTTACTGCCACAAATATAGGAAATGTGAAAATGAAAACAAAAGATTTTCAAAAAAAATTTCAAAAATCCCCGAAAATTCCGTGTTTTAGGCATATTTAATAGCAAAAAAGCGTCATTTTCATTACTTTTGCAAAGAAAATTGGTTTAAGCAACACTGCATAAAGAGAATAAAAGAGAAACATGGCATCATACAACTACAACAGGGGCTTTCTGGATTCCATACCGCCTGTGACTAAGAATTTACTTATCATCAACGTGATCATGTGGGTAGCCACCTTTGTGCTCAAGGGCAAAGGCATCGACTTAGACCTGTACCTGGGGTTGCACTTCTGGAAAGGCAGCGACTTCGAGATATGGCAGTTTGTCACCTATATGTTTATGCACGACACCAGCAGCCTCTCGGCAGGCATTGCCCACATCTTCTTCAACATGTTCTCGCTATGGATGTTTGGCCGCATCCTGGAGCCCACGATGGGCCGCGCGCGCTACCTCACCTATTACATGGTGTGCGGGCTGGGCGCCGCCCTCACTCAAGAGCTCGTGTGGCAGTTCACCTGGCAGAGCATGCTGGCTGGCATGCTGTCGTATGGCGGCTCGATGGGCATCACCGTGCAGCAGTTGCAAATGGGCATGGCCACCGGGGCAATCCCCAACGACCTGCTGCAGCAGTGCTTCAACGCCATGATCACCATCGGAGCCTCGGGTGCCGTGTTTGGCATCCTGCTGGCCTTCGGCATGCTGTTTCCCAACATGCCGCTCTACATCATCCCATTCCCCTTCCCTATCAAGGCCAAGTGGATGGTGATAGGCTACGGCGTGATCGAGCTGGCCTTTGGAGTGACTGGCGAGGTGGCCAGCGTGGCACACTTTGCCCACCTGGGCGGCATGCTCTTTGGCTTCTTGCTGATACTCTACTGGAAGAAAACGCGCAAATTGGGAGGCGGATATGGGTATATGGGATGACATAGCCTCGCGCTACCGCCGCGGCACAGCCCTGACGCGCCTCATCTACATCAATGTGGGGTTGTTTCTCGTGCTGCGCCTGGCCGCCCTCGTGGGCGTGCTCCTGGGCGTGCCTGCCGCCTCGCTTGTGAAGTGGGTCGAGGTGCCCTCGGGCGCTGTCGAGCTGCTGCACCAGCCCTGGACGGTGGTGACCTACATGTTTTTCCACTACGACATCCTGCACATCCTCTTCAACATGCTGTGGCTCTACTGGCTGGGCAAGATATTTCTGGAATATTTCAATTCCAAGCAACTCGTGGGGCTCTACCTGCTGGGCGGCCTGGGCGGAGTGGCACTCTACCTGGCAGCCTACGCCACACTCCCCTACTTTGCCCATCAGCAGGCCTACCTCATAGGTGCGTCGGCATCGATACTGGCCATCGTCGTGGCCATAGCGGTCTACGCGCCCGACTACCGCATAGGGCTGCTCTTCATAGGCGACATCTCGCTCAAGTGGATAGCCATCATCACCGTGGTGATTGTGCTGCTGGGCACGGGCGACAGCAATGTGGGCGCCCAGGCTGCCCACCTGGGCGGCATGCTTGTGGGCGTGGCCTACGGCATGGCCATGCGCCGCGGCCACGATATCACCGCCTGGCTCAATGCCTGCATCGACGCCATTGCGAGCCTCTTCAAGAGGAAGCCTGGCGTGGGCCGGCCCACAGGCGGCACCGCCTACCACTACCAGGAGAACAAGGAGCGCACTGCGGGCAACGCGGCCACCCACGAGGCCGACGGAGCGCCCACCGAGGCCGAAATCGACGTGATTCTCGACAAGCTCAAGCGCTCGGGCTATGGCGCCTTGAGCGAGAAAGAGAAGGAAACGCTCTTCAGGGCGTCGTCACACTATAAAGCCAAAGACTGACAAAGCAAAATCACAGGCACGATGCGCATCGATCGTAAGAAATATAAATTGAAGCACCTGGCAATCATCATCGGGGTGATACTGACATTTCTGCTGGCAGTAGCGCTGGTCTTTGCGGCCTATGGCGGCCACATCGACCCCGAGCGCGGCACCATCTTTGCCCTGGCCACGCTGGCATTCCCCTTTGTGTTTATATTCTCGCTCATGGTGGCCCTGCTGTGGATCACCCTGGGCTACTGGCGCGTGTCGCTGCTGCTGTTTCTCGCCATGGGGCTCTCGTGGCCCACCGTGAGGGTGATAAGCCCCTTCAACATCACCCGCTACTCGCCCAGCGCGCGGCAGGACTCCACCATGTTCAAGGTGCTCACCTTCAATGTAATGAACTTCAATGTGATGAAAGTGGGCGACGACAATACAGGCAACAAGCAAGGGCAAGCCACCGTCAACTACATCCTCAACCAGGACGCCGACGTGGTGCTGCTGCAAGAAGCCTCGCTCAATGCCGACTTCAACGACCTGAAGCTCATGAAGCCCTTCATGCGCGAGATCAAGAAGAAATATCCCTACCGCGACCACGGCTACCACGACCAAATCATCTGGTCGAAGCATCCCTATACCAAGGTCGAGGACCCCGCTGTGAAAGACGGTTTTGCCGCCCCCGACGACCCGGTGAACAGCTACCACTTCTATGCCCGCGCCTTCGACGTGCTCGTGCCGGGCCACACGGTGCGCATCTTCAACCTGCACCTCAACTCGATAGGCCTCTCGCAAGACGACCGCAAGACCTTTGAGAACATGACCGACCTGAAAGGCATCAACAGCAAGGCAGAGTTGCAGAAGGTGCGCTACTCGCTCATAGGCAAGCTGGGCGTGGCCTTCCGCAAGCATGCCCAGCAGGCGCGCATCATACGCGAGGTGATTGACCAGAGCGACGAGAACGTGATCGTGTGCGGCGACTTCAACGACACCCCGCAGTCGTTTGCCTACCGCACGGTGCGCGGCAACGACATGCACGACGCCTGGATGGAGTGCGGCTTCGGCCCCACCTACACCTTCCACGGCAGCCGCCTCTTCTTCAAGATCGACCAGGTGCTCTACCGCGGCGACATGATAGCCACCTCGTGCTACCGCGACCGGGCTGGCTCGAGCGACCACTACCCGCTGGTGACCACCTTTGTGTGGAAAAACTGAGCGGGTGCCGGCAAGTGAGCAATCAATCAGCAACAATATAGTACAAATTAATCTTAAAGCAACTTTTTTTGACAATGAAGAAATTATTATTATCACTCCTGGCCATAGGCTGCCTCGCTACAGGCGCGGCCGGGGCAAACAAGACGAGCATGAAGCAACATCAGAATCCGTTTTTGAAACCCTATACCACACAGTATGGGATTCCGCCATTTGAGCAAATCACGCTCGACGACTACATTCCCGCCATCAAGGCAGGCATCGAGCAGCAGAACAAAGAAATCGCAACCATTGTGGCCAACAAGAAGGCGCCAAACTTCGACAACACCGTGCTTGCCCTCGACAACTGCGGCGAGATACTGGGCAGGGTATCCTATGTGTTCTACGCCTTGAGCGAGAGCGACGCCACGCCCGAGATGCAGAAGCTGGCCGAGCAAGTGTCGCCCATGCTCACGGCCCAGAACGACGCCCTCTACATGAACTCGGGCCTCTTCAACCGCATCAAGGCTGTGCACGACAATGCCGACGCCCTCAAGCTCGACAAGGCGCAGCGACGCCTCACCGACAAATGCTACAAGCGCTTTGTGCGCAACGGAGCCTTGCTGAGCGCTGCCTATCAGGACACGCTCAAGGCCATCAACACCCGCCTGGCCAGCCTGCAGCTCAACTTCACCCAAAACGTGATGCATGAGATTGCCAACAACCTGATTGTGGTCGACAACCGCGACCGCCTCTCGGGCCTGCCGCAATCTACCATCGACGACGCCGCCAAGCTGGCTGCCGAGAAAGGCATGGCCGGCAAGTGGGTATTCACCGCCTCGGGCGCTACCCGCCTGAGCGTGCTCACCAACGCCGACGACCGCGACCTGCGCAAGCAGATGTATGAGACCTACACCCACACGGCCAGCCGCGGCAATGCCTACGACAACAGCGCCATCATCAACGAGATCATGCAGCTGCGCCAGAAGAAAGCCAAGATGCTTGGCTTCAAGACCTTTGCCGACTATGCCGTCGACCCCTGGATGGCCAAGACCCCCGAGGCTGCCGAGAAGCTGCTCATGCAACTGTGGAAGCCCGCAGTGAAAAAGGTGGACGAGGAAGTGGCCGACATGCAGCGCTATGCCGACAGCCACGGTGGCAACTTCAAGATTGCCGCCTACGACTATTACTACTATGCCGAGAAGGTGAAGAAGGAGAAATTCAACTTCAGCGAGGATGAGGTGCGCCCCTATTTTGTGCTCGACAGCGTGGTGCAAAACGGCATCTTCTACATCGCCAAGAAACTCTATGGCCTCAACTTCAAGGTGATGCCCAAGGCACCGAAGTATAATCCCGAGGTCACCGTCTACGACGTGACCGACGACCAGGGCAAGCACGTGGCCGTGTTTATGACCGACTACTACCCACGGCCCACCAAGGCACAAGGTGCCTGGATGAGCGAGCTCAACGCAGCCTACAACTACGGCGGCAAGAGCGAGCGCCCCATCATCTACAATGTGGCCAGCCTCACGCCGCCCACCAACGACGCTCCCTCGCTGCTCACCCTCGACGAGGTGCAGACCGTGTTTCACGAGTTTGGCCACGCCCTCAACGGCATGCTCACCACAGCCCCCTACCGTGGCTTGGAGGGCACCAACATCGACCGCGACATGGTGGAGCAACCCTCGCAGATGGACGAGAACTTCGCCCTGGTGCCCGAGGTGCTCAAGCACTACGCCAAGAATTACAAGACTGGCGAGGTGATACCGCAGGCCCTCGTCGACAAGCTCATCGAGACGAGCAAGTTCAACCAGGGCTTCATGACCACCGAGCTCGTGGGTGCCGCCCTGCTCGACATCGAGTGGCACAAAATGGACTTCTGCAAGGGCCCGGTCGACATCAAGGCATTTGAAAACTGGGTGTCGCGCCGCCTGAATAAGCCCGCCGTCGTGGAGTACCGCTACCGCAGCCCCTATTTCAAGCACATCTTCGACAACGACCAGTACAGCTGTGGCTACTACACCTACCTGTGGAGCGAGGTGCTCGCCGCCGACGCCTGGCAGCGCTTTGCCACCGAGGGCCCGCTCAACCCCACTGTGGCCAATGACTATCGCCACTACATCCTGGAGCCCGGCGACACTGAGGATGCCATGACCCTCTACAAGAAATTCAGCGGCCACGAGCCCAACGCCGACGCCCTGCTGCGCCACCGCGGCCTCAAGTAAAGCCGAGCCGGCACAATCACACACAGGGCGCTGCAAGAGTCGTGAAAAATCCTTGCAGCGCCCTGCTTTTTGCATGATATTGTGGCAATTGCATTGACATGTGAGGTAAATTTTGTACCTTTGCAGTCACATTTAGGCCAAACGATATATATATATATATAAACTACGCTTTCAATGGATTGGATTATCGAACTCATCACGGGCAACAGTGTGGCTCATGCCATCTTCATCTACTCATTTGTGATCGCCATAGGTGTGGCACTGGGCAGAATCAAGTTTTTCGGCATCTCGCTGGGCTCAATCTTCGTGCTATTCATGGGACTTGCGGTGGGCCACTTCGGCGCCACAATCGACCCCAACATACTCAAGTTTATCCAGGAGTTTGGCCTCATCCTGTTTATTTTCTCGATAGGCTTGCAAGTGGGCCCGTCGTTTTTCTCCTCATTTAAGGAAGGCGGCTTGCTGCTCAACGGCCTTGCCCTGGTCATCATCGCGCTCAACATCGCGATTGCCGTGGCCATCTATTACTGCACCGGCGACGTGAAGAACAACGAGATCGTGGGCATACTCTCGGGCGCTGTGACCAACACCCCGGGCCTGGGTGCCGCCCAGCAGACGCTCATCGAGACCCAAGGCGCCACAGCCGCCCGCGGGCTCAACGAGGCCATGTCGATGGGCTATGCCGCAGCCTACCCGCTGGGCGTGGTGGGCATCATTCTCTCGATGATACTGGTGAAGGTCATCTTCAAAGTCGATATCGAGAAGGACTCGCACGAGGTGGAGGAGGATAAAGAGCAAAGCCTGCTCAAGCCCCACGTGGTGACCTACGAGGTGACCAACCTGCTCATTTTTGACCGCACCGTGGAGCGCCTGCACAACATCATCGACCGGAACTTTGTGATATCGCGCATCAAGAAGCACTCCACCGGCGAGGTGGTGATACCCAAGGCCGACACCAAGATCGAAGCCCACGACCTGCTGCGCATCGTGATAAGCGTGCAAGACGAGGAGGTGTTTGACGCCTTCATCGGTCCCAAGGTCGACATGGACTGGAAGGTAGAACAGACGCCCGTGGTGTCGCGCCGCATCGTGGTGACCAACAGCGCCTACAGCGGCAAGAAGATAGGCCAGCTGCGCCTGCCCAAGGGCTACGGCCTCAACGCCACCCGCGTGAACCGCGCCGGCGTGGAGCTGCTGGCCAGCGCCAACCTGAGCCTGCAGGTGGGCGACCGCATCACCGTGGTGGGCCAGCTCGACGACATCAACCGTCTGGCCGCCCAGATGGGCAACTCGATGAAACGCCTCGACCAGCCCAACATGTTCATGATGTTTATCGGCATCTTTGTGGGTATCCTGGTGGGCTCCATCCCCATCGCCGTGCCGGGCATGACGGTGCCCATGAAGCTCGGCCTGGCAGGCGGCCCCCTCATCGTGGCCATATGCCTGGGGCGCTGGGGCTACAAGATAAAAATCGTGACCTACACCTCGTCGAGCGCCAACCTGCTGCTGCGCAGCCTGGGCATGTGCCTCTTCCTGGCCAGCGTGGGCCTTGCCGCCGGCGGCAACTTCGGCGCCACCGTGTTCACCGCCACAGGTGCCCGCTGGGTGCTCTACGGCTTCCTCATCACATTCTTCCCACTGCTTATTGTGGGAGCGCTGGCACGCGGAAAGTTCAAGTTGAACTACGGCACCATCATGGGCCTCATCTCGGGCTCCACCACCGACCCGCCAGCCCTGGCCTATGCCAACAAGACGGCCAACAACGACGCCCCCGCCGTGGCCTACTCCACCGTGTATCCTCTCACCATGTTTATGCGCGTGATCACCGCCCAAATTCTCATCCTAGCCCTAGCCTGACCCGCCCTGCCAGGCTGGCCAGCTAAATACACAGGGAAGCCCCCACACCCGCCCATGCGATGTGGGGGCTTCCTTGTTGCCAAGCCACGTCGACGCAGCGTAGACGCAGTGCACGATGATGTGCACATGGGCCACACCCTGCATTGTGGATGCCAATGTGATTGTAAAAGACTTGCGTGTTTTAGGCGATTCAGTGTGCGGCATTGCTTGTGCACCACTGCCCGCATGGGCAGGAAATGAGCCCAGGGCGGCAACAAAACGAGATAAATAGTTGTGGCTGTGAAAAATAATCCTTATCTTTGTCCGATTTTTTACTAGTATAATAATAAAATATGTTAACACCTACAAAGAAAACCATCGCCCTGGCTGACGGTCGCGAGATCAGCCTTGAAACGGGAAGACTTGCAAAGCAAGCCGATGGAGCTGTTGAGCTGCGCTTTGGCAACACGATGTTGCTGGCGACAGTATGTTCGGCCAAAGAGGCCGAGGAGGGTGCCGATTTCATGCCTCTCCAAGTTGAATACAAAGAGAAATATTCGGCAGTGGGCCGTTATCCTGGAGGCTTCACCAAGCGTGAGGGCCGCCCCAGCGACAACGAGATTTTGACCGCTCGCCTGGTTGACCGCGTGTTGCGCCCCTTGTTCCCATCGAACTATCACGCCAACACGATTGTGAATGTGATTCTTTTCTCGAGCGACGGCGTAGACCAGCCCGACGCTCTTGCCGGCCTGGCTGCCAGCACAGCCATCGCCGTGAGCGATGTCCCCTTTGAGGAGCCCATCGCCGAGGTGCGTGTGGCACGCATCAATGGCGAATTCGTCATCGATCCTACATTTGAACAGACCAAAGACGCTGACATAGAACTGATGGTAGGTGCAACATACGACAATATTATGATGGTCGAGGGTGAGATGGACGAGTGCTCTGAAGATGAGCTTATCGCTGCCTTGAAGGCTGCCCACGAGGCTATCAAGCCCCTGTGCCTGGTTCAGAAAGAGCTGGCCAAGGAGCTGGGCGTGGTCAAGCGCGAGTATTGCCACGAGACCGACGACGAGGAGATACACGAGCGCATGCGCAAGGAGATATATCCCAAGTGCTACGCTGTGGCCAAGGCCGGCAATGCCGACAAGCAGTGGCGCAACGATAGCTTCCAGAAGGCATTTGACGACTTCATGGAGACCATACCCGAGGAGGAGCGCGAGGAGAAGACCCCGATGATCACCCGCTACTTCAACGAGATACAGCGCGACGCCGTGCGACGTTGCATTCTCGACGAGGGCATACGCATGGATGGCCGCAAGCTCGACGAGATACGTCCCATCACCTGCATCCCCGACTACCTGCCAGGTCCTCACGGATCGGCACTCTTCCAGCGTGGCGAGACTCAGGCACTGGCTACAGTGACCCTGGGCACCAAGCTCGACGAGAAGCTCGTTGACGACGCCCTGCTGCGCTACGACGAGCGCTTCTTGCTGCACTACAACTTCCCCGGCTTTGCCACTGGCGAGGCCAAGGCCGCACGCGGCATCAGCCGCCGCGAGATAGGCCACGGCAACCTGGCACGCCGCGCCCTCAAGCGCATGCTGCCCGACGACTTCCCCTACACCGTGCGTGTGGTGAGCGACATCCTGGAGAGCAACGGCTCATCGTCGATGGCCACCGTGTGCGCCGGCTGCATGGCTCTGCTCGACGCAGGCGTGAAGCTCAAGAAGCCCGTTGCCGGTGTGGCTATGGGCTTGATTAGCGACGAGGGCAATGTGAAGCACGCCATCTTGAGCGATATCCTGGGCGACGAGGATCACCTGGGCGACATGGACTTCAAGGTGACCGGCACCGTCGATGGCATCACCGCCACGCAGATGGATATCAAGTGCGACGGTCTGCCCTACGAGATACTTGAGCAGGCACTGCAACAGGCCAAGCAAGGCCGCCTGCACATCCTCAAGCTCATCAACGAGGCCATACCTGAGCCCCGTGCCGACTACAAGCCTCAAGTGCCACGCATCGTGCACATGACGGTCGACAAGGAGTTTATCGGCGCTATCATCGGCAAGGGCGGCGAGGTGATACAAGGCATCCAGGAGGACACGGGCGCTACCATCACCATCGACGAGATCGACGGCAAGGGAGAAATCGACGTGAGCGCTCCCGACAAGGAGAAGATCGACGCTGCTATCGAGCGCATCAAGGCTATCACCGCTGTGCCCGAGATCGACAAGGTGTATGAAGGCCCGGTGAAGACCATCCAAGACTTCGGCGCATTTGTTGAGTTCATGCCTGGCCGCGACGGCCTGTTGCACATCAGCGAGATAAGCTGGAACCGCCTTGAGAACATGGAGGCCAGCGGCCTGCACGAGGGCGACATCGTGAAGGTGAAACTCATCGAGATCGACAAGAAGACTGGCAAGTACCGCCTGAGCATGCGTGCCCTGCAAGACAAGCCCGAGGGCTATGTGGAGCGCAAGGGTCGCGGTCCGCGCCGCGAGGGCAGCAGCCATGGCCCACGCCGTGAGGGTGGCCGTGGTCCGCGCCGTGACCGTGGTGATCGCGGTCCACGCCGCGAGCCTCGCCAGCAGTACAACGACAACGCTGCCAATCAAGACGAAGAGTAGCAGTAGCCCACTATAGAGCTATCTAGATACACACAGCCATGGCACCCCGCGCATGTGGGTGCCATGGCTTTTTTTATGAGCCCATCGCATTGCAAAGCAACGCGCGCGCGCAAAAAAAGCCCCGCGGGCTGCGCGATGTGGCAGCGGCTGCGGGACTTCATGTTTTTTTTGCTTAGCCGCACTGGGGCTCGATGCCGCCGATGAGGCTAATTGTCTAAATTGCGATGGTTCTTGGAGCGGCGTTCTTTCTTGCTCTGCGAACTGCTTGTGTCTTTCTCCTCTTTAAGGTCAATCTCGTTGTGGTCTTTGTCGTATACCTTGTATTGCAAGTAGGCCAGCGACTGGTCGGGCAGAATTTTGAACTTGCGTCCAAACTCACGGCGCCACTTGAAGTACTCGCTTATGATACCCTTCTTGAGGTAGGCATCGACAAAGGGATGGACATACATTGTGAATCGGTCGACATGCAGGTCGTTGACCAAGTAGGAGATTTTGTCTTTCAGCATGTCGGTAAACAACAGCGAAGGCTGGATCTCGCCCTTACCTCCACACGAAGGGCAGGTCTCGGCAGTGACGATATCGAGGGCCGGACGCACACGCTGCCGCGTGATTTGCATAAGCCCAAACTTGCTCAGGGGCAAGATATTGTGGCGGGCTCGGTCCTTTTGCATCACTTCTCGCATGTGGTCGTAGAGGGCCTGCCGGTGCTCGGCCTTGGCCATGTCGATGAAGTCGATCACGATGATGCCGCCCATGTCGCGCAGTCGCAACTGTCGCGCTATCTCGTCGGCGGCGAGCAAGTTCACATCGAGTGCGTTGCTCTCCTGGTCGCTGGCAGCCCTTGAGCGGTTGCCCGAGTTCACATCGATCACATGCAGTGCTTCGGTTGTCTCGATTATTATGTATGCGCCCGACTTAAACGATACCGTCTTGCCAAACGACGACTTGATTTGCCTGGTGACGTTAAACTTGTCGAAGATAGGCACTTCGTCGCTATATATCTTCACGATATCGGCGCGGTCGGGGGCGATTAGGCTCACATAGTGGTGAATTTGGTCAAAGATCTCGGCGTTGTTCACGTGGATACTCTCGAAGTCGGGGCTGAACACGTCGCGTATCAAGCTCACGGCGCGGCTCTCCTCCTCGTAGACGAGCTCGGGAGGCTCGGCCGTGCGTATCTTGGCCACGGCGTCGTCCCAGCTTTTCACCAGCACTTTCATCTCGGCATTCAATTCGGCTGCGCGCTTATTCTCGGCCGAGGTGCGTATGATGACCCCGAAGTTGGCGGGCTTGATGCTCTCCACCAGTCGGCGCAGTCGCATCTTCTCGGCCGAGTCTTTTATCTTTTGCGACACCGAAATCTTGTTGTTGAAGGGTATCAGGACCATGAAGCGTCCTGTAAAGGTGATTTCGGTAGTCAATCGGGGGCCCTTGGTCGAGATGGGCTCTTTGGCCACTTGCACGATAAGCTCTTGTCCCTGCGTGAGCACGTCGGTCACCGAGCCGTGCTTGTTGATATCGGGCTTGAGCTTGAATCGCGACAAGCTGGGGGGCTTTTTCCCCGGGTTTTGGCGCACCGTCTTGATGTATTCGCTGAAGGTGCTGAATTGTGATCCTAAATCAAGGTAATGAAGGAAGGCGTCTTTGCTGTATCCCACATTGACAAATGCGGCATTCAGGCCAGGCATCAATTTCTTTACCTTGGCAAAGTAGAGGTTGCCGACGGCATAGGAGGCGTCTCGCGATTCCTTTTGCAGCGATACCAGCCGCCCGTCTTCGAGCAGGGCAGTCGATATGTCGGCGGGTTGTACATCAACTACTAGTTCACTTTTCATTGTGAGTGAGTAGATTTAGCCACACAATATTAAAAAAAACACAGAGAACAAACTCTCGCGCGGCGCTCGTGAAACCGAGACCCTGGCCGATAGAGTTTGTTCTCAGTATGTGTTGTGTGACTCACCTAGAAAGATTATTTCTTAGATTTATGTCTATTCTTTCTAAGTCTTTTCTTGCGCTTGTGCGTAGCCATCTTGTGGCCTTTTCTTTTTTTACCGCTTGGCATATTTACTTAGTTTAAATTGTTAGTATAAAAAAATATGATTAAATAAATCTCAAGAGTTGATTGCGAAATGCGCGATTGCTGCGCGCCAGCGGGCGCAATGGCAATGCTTATTTCACTTGCTCCATGAACACCTTAGCTGGCTTGAAGGCAGGAATCTTGTGCTCTGGGATGATGAGCGTGGTGTTTTGCGAGATGTTGCGTGCAGTCTTCTGTGAACGGGTCTTCACGATGAAGCTGCCGAAACCGCGCAGATACACATTCTCACCATTGGCCAGAGAGTCCTTCACTGTCTCCATGAATTTCTCCAGCGTTTCGAGTACCGAAGCCTTGTCAATACCTGTAGATTTTGAAATTTCGCTTACGATGTCTGCTTTAGTCATTGTAACTATGTTTTTTAATTTTTAATTTAGAATATTCATCAAGCGCAAAATAAAGAGCCAATTCTTTAACGATTGAATATCAGTGCATTACGCACACTCAAGCAACCGTTGCAGAGGTGGTCCTTGTTTTTGCAAGTGCAAATATCGCAATTTTTTTTTAATTAGCCGCCCTTTCCCTCTCTTTTTTATCAATAAAATTTGTTTTTTATCAATTGTTTAGGGATTTTTCGGGCTTCATTGTCGAGGCTTGTCGCAGCGAGAAAAAACGGCCACCGCCGGCAGCCCACACATTAAAAAGAGAGGCGCGCGCGAGTGCGCCCCTCTCTCAAGCTCTCTCAAGGTTGAAACACCTCGTCGCGCAGCCCGCGAGGGGCTACCGGCGCGGCTTGAAGCCGAAGGTGAGCCCCAGCGTGACAAAGGCATGGCGGTTGGCCCGCTCCATCAGCTTGTAGCTTGCCGTGATGCGTGCCAGGTTGCCAATGTGCACACCCACGCGTGGCATGAAGGCCACCGAGCCCGATGTGCCGTCGTCGGTGAAGTTCTCGCCATTGATGTCGCCCCCAGCGCGCTCGAGGTCGTTGCTGGTGTCGATGTGGCAATAGCCCAGCCCGATGCCGCCAAACAGGGTCACACACTTGCTCACGCGCTTGCGGTAGTCGCAGGTGAGCATCACGCTGGTCGAGTTGTAGTCAAAGGTGCTGTTGCTCGTGATGGTGCCATAGTCGCTGGTCATGGTGTAGCCATAGGTGCGGCGCTCCACGATGTTGTAGGCCACCTGCACGCCCAGGGCGATGGGCACCTGGGCAAAGTTGTAGCGCACCTCGCCATAGTAGTCCACGCCCACCTTGTTTTTCTTCATCGCCTCGACGTTGGCTATGCCGAAGTTTGGCCCCGCACCGGCCTCAATCTCAAAGGCGTTGTCGCGCGTGAAAAAGTTGTCCTGTGCCTGCACCGCGCTGCCCTCGACGAGCAAGGCCATGAGTGCCGTTGTCAAAAATAAATAATGTCTTTTCATACTAGTGATAGTTAGGAGTTAAACTGATATTGTTTTTTAATTATGTTGTTGAAACTGCAATTCGTCAAACAGCATCCATCAATTTCAAACCGCGATGCAAATGTAAATATTAATTTACAAAAAAAAACAATATTTCACCAAAGATGCACAAACCGTAAAAATACACAAACTAATCAGACCAGTCGGGAGACGACTTTCAAGGGCAACAACAGTAAGTTGGTGAAGATAAAATGATCAATAGGGAAAGACTTGAAATCAAAACTTTGCATTCCGAATTTGAGCACGGCAGAACTGTAACACGAGTCGAGTTGTGAAAAAAAAAATTGGCAGTTTGGTTTCGATTCACTACTTTTGCAGCAGAAAAAGAGACAAATGATTAAGCAAGGCTCACATATCAACGCCATCATCGCGCAGGCTGCCACGGCAAGCTGGAGCGCAAGAGTCAAGTGCAATTGTTGTTGCTTGTGTTGAAGCGGCGCAACTTGCACACCCCCATTTAGAGAGAGTCTAGCACACTCAATCACAATCCACACATTACACATCGTTTTTTGTAAAGCGCATTCAAGCCGGGTATCTTGCAAGTTGGTTCAAGACGCCGCAATCATCACACATCTTGCCCTAGGCTGAAGGGCACCCAGGGCCACTCGGCCCACAATCCACTCAAATTCATTTTATACACATCAATTATATTTAAAACTCACAACTACAATGGGAAAAGTTTATCAAAACATCACCAGCCTCATCGGCAACACCCCCTTACTGGAATTATCTACAATCGAACGCGAAGAGAACTTGGAAGCACGCGTGGTCGTGAAACTTGAGTACTTCAACCCCGGCGGCAGCGTGAAAGACCGCATTGCCCTGGCCATGGTCGAGGACGCCGAACGCCGTGGCACGCTCAAGCCCGGCGGCACCATCATCGAGCCCACCAGCGGCAACACAGGCGTGGGCCTGGCCATGGTGGCGGCCGCCAAGGGCTACAAGGCCATCATCGTGATGCCCGACACCATGAGCGAGGAGCGCCGCAAGCTCATCAAGGCCTACGGTGCCCAGCTGGTGCTCACCCCCGGGGCCGAGGGCATGAAGGGCTCGATAGCCAAGGCCCAGGAGATACTGGCCCGCACCGACAACGCCATCATCCCGCAGCAATTTGAGAACCCGGCCAACGCTGCCGTGCACTACCTCACCACTGGCCAGGAAATATGGAAGGACACCGAGGGCCAGGTCGACATCTTTGTGGCCGGCGTGGGCACCGGCGGCACCCTCTCGGGCGTGGCACGCGCTCTCAAGGAGCACAAGGCCAGCGTCAAGGCCTATGCCGTGGAGCCTGCTGCATCGCCGGTGCTGGCAGGCGGCAAGCCGGCGCCTCACAAGATACAGGGCATAGGCCCCGGCTTTGTGGCCAAGAACTACGACGCCAGCCTGGTCGACGGCATCATCGAGGTAGAGAACGACGAGGCCATGGAGGGCGCACGCCGCATTGCACGCTCGCAGGGCGTGCTGGTGGGCATCTCGTCGGGGGCCGCAATACACGCCGCCATCGAGCTGGCCAAGAAGAAAGAGAACCTGGGCAAGACCATCGTGGCCCTGCTGCCCGACACCGGCGAGCGCTACCTCTCCACTCCCCTCTTCGACTTCTAAACACACACATCATGCGCACACTGCCGGACACCCCATATAGCCGGGTGGTGAGCAACCAAAGAGCCATGCCCGCGGGCGTGGCTCTTATGCTATGCTATGGTACCAGAATCATTGTCCCACCGGTCAAGGCGCGCCCCTGTTTTCGTCATTGGGACACCCAAATTTCAAGATCGGATGGCCATATCGACCAAATCATATAGTTTACGTTGTTCCTCATCCATTCCAAGTATCTTCTCCACGGCCTGCTTGGAGCGATCATGGATGTAGCAGATAGCGTACATATTCTTTGTAAGTTCCTGCGCGCGTTGTATGGTTATGTCCGATTTGGCAGCCTTCAATATTCGTTCCAACTCCAACAATATTGTGTAGGCCGTGAAGCAGATGCAGATGTGTCCCTCAATGCGGTTACGTAGCCTGTGGTATATCGGACGGACAGCCAGGTCAAACTTGTTGAAACGAAAGGCGCGCTCGATAAACCACAAATTGCTATAGGAATCAATGACTTCCTCCGGTGTAAGTTTCGTATTGGTGACGTAGCCTTTTATGCCGTCCCATGCGGCATCCGCTTCAAACTTGGACAGGTCGATGCTGACATCGACAGTACCGTCAAGTCTGAGGTATTTGTTATAGCCCCTATTGTTGATGTTTTGCTTTGTAAGTCTTCCGCTCTTTACTTTTTTCTGTAGCCTTGCCAATCCCTTCTCGCGCATTCTCTTGTCCTTGTGTGCTCTTTTCTCCGACGAGGACAATATCAGACGCACACCATTGCCCTTATCGATCTCTTTGATGTCGCCATACTTCAAATCTAATGACAGAATACGATCCTTCATATCGTCGGATTCTGATTTTGGCCTTGCGCCGAGGATATACTCATAGCCGTCCGAGGTCAGGGCTTCGATGTTCTTCTTGCTGAGCAGCCCGGAATCCGCGACGACTACAGGCTTGCCAAATCCGAAACGCTCCGCAAGAGCCTTCACTAATGGAACAATGGTGTTGCCCTCGTAGATATTGCCTTCATAAATCTCGTAACCGATGGGATTGCCTCCACTTGCTACCAACAGACCAAGGAAAATCTGTGGATTACTGTGCTTGCCGTCCTTTGAGAAGCCAGACTTCCGTAGGTCATCCTCATCTGCCGCCTCAAAATAGAGTGTAGTCATATCGTAGAAACAGACACTGATATTGCCACCTACCACCTTCTTCGTATGCTCAAATGATATTTGTTCCACAAGCCTCTTGTAATCAGTACAGGACTCCTTTCTGGCCTTATCAGCTGCAAGCCTGGCGTCTTTTCGGTAGCACAAATTATCCAGGAAGCGGTATATCTTACTAATGTCATATGACACATGCAGGTAACGCTCCAGATAGTCCACTGTCTTGAGCTTACTACCAGGATTGAACAGACGGCATATCACCATGTGGCGGAACATCTCGCTTGGAATTGAATTGAAGCCTATGTAGTCGTAAAGCCGTCCAAATATCAACTCCGGGCCGACAACCTTTATCTGGGAGTTCGTGAGTGAGCCAACGAATGCGTCAACAGCGTTTTCATCTTCGTCTATGCCAGGGAATAACGCCCCATTCTGGTCTGAAATGTACTTCCTACCTTCAGTCATCAGCCGTTCAATCTCGTCTGTGTCCCGACTGGAGCCAATGGTCTTGACCACACGTTGCTTGCGGTTTTTGGTCTTGACGATGACCTGCACGCTTGTGGTGCCTGACTTGTTGGGTTTCTTGCGTAAAAACATGATGCAAAGATAGCGTGGGACACCCAAATTCGCAAATTTTCAGAGGCTTATTTGTTGATTTCTAAGCAATTAACTTTTTATCCCAGAAAAAGTGACGAAAACAGGAGAATCATTGTCCCACCGGTCAAGGCGCGCCCACGCAAATTATCGACAACGTGGTTAACCCACCTGTAGGGGTTCGGTCTTGTACCGACCCACAACGATGTTACATTTCAATATTATTGGCATTCAATTAAATAAGGATGTAACCGTGTTTGTGGGCCGGCACAAGACCGGCCCCTACAATTCGGTATTGTCTGTGTGTCCTTTCCTGATATGCAGCAGTGTTCACTAAATCTAGCTCCGCAAGCGGGGAAAATGGTGGCTTCTATTAAAATAGGTTAAAAATCAACACAACCTATTGCTGGTTTGAGAGGATGTGCTATCTTTGCATTAACAAAATTGTTAAACACAATTGTTCATCACTATTGTTAAACAAAAAAATTGCAATAAAAATGGCTGAAAGCAAGGAGAAAAACAAAGAGCAAGCGATACTGGAGGCAGCCGAGCAAGAATTTATGGAAAAAGGCTATGCCGGGGCCAAGACAGTGCGCATCGCCGAGCGTGCCGGCGTGACCCATGCCATGCTGCACTACTACTACCGCAGCAAGCAAAACCTGTTTGAGAAAATTCTCAACGACAAGGTGCACCTCATTCTCGAGTCGGTGCTCACAGCCTTTGAGGGCTCGGAGGGCGACACGCTGCTCGACCGCATCGTGAACGGCGCGCTGGCCCACTTCGACTTCATGGTGCGCAACCCGCTGCTGCCACGCTTTGTAATCAACGAAGTGGCCAACAACGCGAAGTTTCTTAACCCCATAGCCGAGCGCATCATGCATGTGGGCAACGGCGTGATAAAGCGCATACAAATCGAGTATGACCAACACGTGGCCCGCGGCGAGTACCAGCCAGCCGAGGCCGTGCAGCTCGTGCTCGACGTGGTGTCGCTCAACGCCTTCCCGCTGCTGATACCCGAGGTGCTCGACATCCTTGCGCGCAACTTCGGTACCGACCGCGACACCCTCATTGCCAATCGCAAGGCCGAGATAGAAAAAACAATAAGGGCAAGAGTCCTTGTAAAACAATAAGCCAAGATGAAAGCAATCACAACATCACTCGCCGTGGCAGCAGTCATGATGTGGGCCACCAGCTCGCAGGCCGTGACACTGGAGCAGTGCCACGAGGCCGCTGCCAGCAACTACCCCGAGATCAAGCAATACCAGCTCACCGACCTGGCCAGCGACTACGACATCGACAACGCCAAGAAGGCCTATCTGCCACAGGTGCAAGCCTATGGCCAAGCCACGTGGCAAAACGCAGTGAGCAATTTCCCCGACAACATCAAGAGCCTCTATGAGCAAATGGGCATCGAGATGAAGGGCCTAAGCAAGGACCAGTACCGCGTGGGCGTCGACGCCAGCCAGCTGATATGGGACGGCGGCAAGACCCGGGCCAGCATCAAGCAGCTGCAGGCCAGCCAGCGGGCAGCCCGCGCCCAGAGCGACCTCACCATCTACCAGGTGCGGTCGAAGGTCAACGACCTATACTTCGGCATACTCATGCTCGAGGAAAACCTGAAGCAGACCGAGGTGAAGATGCACACGCTCGAGAGCAACCTCAAGCTCATCGACTCCTATGTGAAAGGCGGCGTGGCCACCGTGAGCGACGCCCAGCGCGTAGAGGCCGAGATGGCCAGCACCCGCCAGCAGCGCATCAATATCGAGGAGACCGACAAGGCCTATCGCAATGTGCTGAGCATCCTCACCGGGCTCAACTTGGCCCGCGAGAAACTCGAGCGACCCGAGCCCACGATTGTGAGCGACAACGTCGAGGCCACCCACCCGCAGCTGGCCTATTTCGACGCCCAGAAGGCAGCCCTCGAGGCACAGCGCAGCAGCATCAAGGCCTCGCTCATGCCGCAAGTCTCGGCCATAGGGTCGGCCTTCTATGGCAAGCCGGGCTACGACACGTTCAAAGCCATGTTTGAGGACAAGTTCTCGTTCAACTTCATGGTGGGTCTGAAAGCCACCTGGAGCCTGAGCAGCCTCTACACCAAGAAGAACAACGAGGCCAAGATCGACAACGCCGAGCGCGAGATTGATGTGGCCCGCGACAAGTTCTTGTTCAACACCAGCATGAGCACAGCCACCAAGCAAGGCAGCATCGCCGCCGGCGAGAAGCAGCTGAGCGAGGACGACGCCATCATCGCCCTGCGCGAGAGCATACGCAAGGCCACCGAGTCGAAGCTCAAGCACGGCATCGTGGTGCCCGACGACCTGGTGAAGGACGTGAGCAACGAGCACCTGGCCCGCCTGGCCAAGGCCTACCGCGAGCTGGAGATACTCAAGAGCCAATACGACATCAAGTACACCGTAGGCGGCTTGAATTGAGCCCTCACTCCCCTGCACGCGACAATTTCAACCGGGAAAAAAACAACACAGAAAAAATAACACGACACAATGAAAACAAGAAACTATGCGATTGTGGCACTGGCAGCGCTCCTGCTTGCATCGTGCCAAAAGGAGGAAGCCAGCTACGACGCCAGCGGCGTCTTTGAGACCACCGACGTGATCGTATCGGCCAAGGGCGCAGGCGAAATCATGGCGCTCAACGTCGAGGAGGGCCAGGACGTGACTGCCGGCACCCAGCTGGGCTACATCGACTCCAAGCAGCTGGAGCTGCAACGCAACCAGGCCCAGGCCAGCAAGAGCCAGGCCGAGGCCAGCAAGACGCAGACCATGGCCACCAAAGATGCCACATCGAGCAAGAAAATCGACGTGAGCGCGCAAGTGGCCTCCTATGAGCAGCAAATCGCCAACCTCACCCGCGAGCACGACCGCTACGAGGCCCTGTACCGCGACAACGCCGCCACCAAGAAGCAAGTCGACGACATCGACTATCAAATCAAGACCCTGCGCAAGCAGATTGCCGCCGTGCGCGACCAGTATTCCACCTCCAACACGAGCATCGACAAGCAGGGAGCCGCCTACGACGCCCAGGTGCAAGGCATCAACGCCCAGGAGAGCCAAATCGATGCCCAGGTGGCGCAAATCAACGACAAAATCAAGAACTACGCCATCACGAGTCCCATCACCGGCACCATTCTCAACAAGTATGCCGAGGCGGGCGAGTATGCATCACCCGGGCGTGCCCTCTTCAAGGTGGCCGACGTGACCAAGATGATACTGCGCGCCTATATCACTGCCGACCAGCTCACCCGCGTGAAGATAGGCCAGCGCGTGAAAGTCTACGCCGACCAGGGCACCAGCGGCCGCAAGCAACTGGCCGGCACCATCACCTGGATATCGAGCAAGGCCGAGTTTACCCCCAAGACCATACAGACCCGCGACGAGCGCGCCAATCTGGTCTATGCCATCAAGATCGCTGTGAGCAACCCCAGCGGGCTCATCAAGCGCGGCATGTATGCCGACGTCAAGTTTTAACACGCCACAGCTATGAACAGCATCATTCAGGCCGAAAACATCGTCAAGACCTACAACCACCACCGGGTGCAGGCGCTCAAGGGCGTGAGCTTTGAGGTCGAGGAGGGCGAGATTTACGGCCTCATCGGGCCCGACGGCGCCGGCAAGACCTCGCTCTTCCGCATCCTCGCCACCCTGCTGCTCGCCGACTCGGGCACAGCCACGGTCGACGGTCTCGACGTGGTGCGCGACTACCGCAAGATACGCAACCGCACGGGCTACATGCCCGGCCGCTTCTCGCTCTACCAGGACCTCACCATCGAGGAGAACCTGAAGTTCTTTGCCACCGTGTTTGGCACCACCATCGAGCAGAACTACGGCCTCATCAAGGACATCTACCAGCAAATCGAGCCCTTCAAGAACCGCCGCGCCGGCAAGCTCTCGGGCGGCATGAAGCAGAAACTGGCCCTGAGCTGCGCCCTCATCCACGCCCCGCGCGTGCTCTTTCTCGACGAGCCCACCACGGGCGTCGACCCCGTGTCGCGCAAGGAATTCTGGGAAATGCTGCAACGCCTCAAGGAGAATCACGGCCTCACCATCGTGGCCTCGACGCCCTATATGGACGAAGCCATGCAGTGCGACCGCATCGCCCTGATACAGAATGGCCAATTTCTCACCATCGACACGCCGCAAGGCATCATCGCCCACTACGACAAGCCGCTGTGGGGCGTGCACAGCGACAAGATGCACCAGCTGCTCGACGACTTGCGCTCGTGGCAGGGATGCGACACGGCATTCTCCTTCGGCGAGCAATATCACCTCACAGTCAAGCCCGGCGTGTCGCAAGCGGCCCTCGAGAGCTACCTGCATGGCAAGGGACACAGCCAAGTGGCAATAGCGCCCATCGAGGCATCGATCGAAGACTGCTTCATGGCGCTCATGGACCAACCCGAAACAACGATGAAACAATGAAAGAAAACTATGTGATAGAGGCCGAGGGCCTCACCAAGAAATTTGGCGACTTCACGGCGACCAACCACATCACCTTCAAGGTGCACGAGGGCGAGATATTCGGCTTCCTGGGTGCCAACGGCGCTGGCAAGACCACGGCCATGCGCATGCTGTGCGGCCTGTCGAGGCCCAGCGAGGGCCGCGCCACGGTGGCAGGCTACGACGTGTACCGGCAGGCCGAGGAGGTGAAAAAGCACATAGGCTACATGAGCCAGAAGTTCTCGCTCTACGACGACCTCACCGTGGCCGAGAACCTGCGCCTCTTTGGCGGCATCTACGGCATGAAGCGCAAGCTCATCAACGAGAAAACCGACCGGTTGCTGGCCGAGCTGGGCTTCACCAGCAAGAAAAACGCCATGGTGAAGTCGCTGCCCCTGGGCTGGAAGCAGAAGCTGGCCTTCTCGCTGGCCATCTTCCACGACCCCAAGATCGTGTTTCTCGACGAGCCCACCGGCGGCGTCGACCCCGTGACGCGCCGCCAGTTCTGGGAGCTCATCTACCAGGCTTCCGACCGCGGCATCACCGTCTTTGTCACCACCCACTACATGGACGAGGCCGAGTATTGCGACCGCGTGTCGATCATGGTCGACGGCTGCATCAAGGCGCTCGACTCGCCCCGCAACCTGAAGAAGCAATTTGGCGTCGACTCGATGTACGACGTGTTTTTAACCCTGGCCCGCACGGCCCAAAGAAGTTCAGACTGATAAAATTAAGAGATGAAAGTATTCGCATCATTCGTACGCAAGGAATTCAAGCACATCGAGCGCGACACACGCACGCTGGTGATACTCTTTGCCATGCCCATCATCCTGATTGTGCTCTTCGGCTTTGCCATCACCACCGAGGTGAAAGACATACGCTACACAGTGCTCGACATGTCGCACGACCAGTACACGCAGCGCCTGGCCGAGCGCTTTGCCGCCAACCGCTACTTCATCTACAAGGGCGAGGTGAGCAACCGCCAGCAGGCCATGGCAAAGTTCAACCACGGCGACGTCGACATGGTCATCGTCTTTGGCGGCAACTTTGCACAGGAGTTGGGGCACTGCACGGGCGGCAGCATTCAGTTGCTGCTCGACGGCAGCGAGCCCAACCAGGCGGCCACGCGCGCCGGCTATGCCCAGCAGGTGATTGCCGACTTTGCCCAAGAGCTGCAACAGAGCAGCGCCACGGGCCAGCAGTGCAACATCGTGCCTGTGACCCACCTGCTCTACAACCCCCAGGCCATTTCGGCCTACAACTTTGTGCCGGGCATCATAGGCCTCATCCTCATGCTGGTGTGCTGCATGATGACCGCCATAGCCATCGTGCGTGAAAAGGAGAGCGGCTCGATGGAGGTGCTGCTGGCCTCGCCGCTCAAGGCCATGACCATCATTCTGGCCAAACTGGTGCCCTACTTTGTGATATCGTTTGCCGACCTGGTCATCATCTTGCTGCTCTCGCGCTACATGCTGGGCATGCCCTTTGCGGGCAACTTGCCGGCATTTATAGGCATCTCGCTCATCTACATCATCGTGTGCCTCTCGCTGGGCCTCATGATATCGTGCTTGTGCAGCAGCCAGCTGGCCGCCATGCTCATCTCGCTCATCATGGTGATACCGTGCATCTACTTCTCGGGCATGGCCTTCCCCATCGAGAGCATGCCCACGACGTTTCAACACGTGTCGACGGTGATGCCGGCGCGGTGGTATGTGAGCGTGGTGCGCAAGCTCATGGTGCAGGGCGTGGCAGTGAAATATGTGATTGAAGAGACACTCATACTGGCCTTCTCGGCCGCGGTGCTGTTGAGCATTGCCCTAGCCTCGTTTAAGAAGCGGCTGTAGCGCGCCATGATTGATTTTCAATAATTGTAACTCAACACAAGGAATTATTGCAATGGTACTGAAATATCTCATCGTCAAGGAATTCAAGCAGATGATGCGCAACATCATCCTGCCCATCGTCTTCGTGCTGCTGCCCATCGGAGTGATCAACGTGCTGCCACGCATCGCCACCCAGGAGGTGAAACACCTGAAATTCAGCGTCGTCGACAACGACCACAGCGCACTCTCGCAACGGCTAATGAACAAGATTGCCGCCTCGAGCTACTTCGACCTGGTGGGCGCCTTCCCCAACTACAACAAGGCGCTAGCCACCATCGAGTCGTGCGAGGCCGACATCGTGGTCGAGATTGAACCCGAATTTGAGAAAAATCTCATCACCACCGGCGTGGCGAGTGTGGCCATCGATGCCAATGCCGTCAACGGCATGAAGGGCAGCCTGGGCAGCAGCTATGCCGCGCAAATCATTGCCGACTATGCCGCCCAGCTGCGCGACGAGCGCGGGCTCGACGCCAGCGGCACGACGGTGGCAAAATTCGACGTGGCACCGCGCTACCTCTTCAACCCCACACTCGACTACAAGGTGTATATGATCCCGGCCCTGCTGGGCATGCTGCTCATCATTCTGGTGGGATTCTTGCCCTCGATCAACATCGTGGGTGAGAAGGAGAAAGGCACCATCGAGCAAATCAACGTCACGCCCGTGAGCAAGATTGAGTTTATCCTCTCTAAGCTCATCCCCTATGCCGTGGTGGGCATCTTCCTGCTCACCTTTGCCATGTTGCTTGCCCGTGGCATACACGGCATCACGCCAGCAGGCAGCGTGGCGCTCATCTATGCCTTTGCCCTGGTGTTTTGCGTGGTGGTGGCCAGCATAGGCCTCATCATCAGCAACTACTCGAGCAACACGCAGCAGGCCACACTCACGTTCTTCTTCTTCATGATGATATTCATGCTCATGAGCGGCCTGCTCACGCCAGTGGCCAGCATGCCCGCCTGGTCGCGCGCCATCACCGAGGTCAATCCCATGCGCTTTGCCATGGAGGCCTTCCGCACGCTCTATCTCAAGGACGCCAGTTTCGGCGACCTGAGCCCTCAATTCTGGCGGCTGTGCATCATGGCTGTGGTGCTCTGGGCCTGGGCCATTGCGAGCTACCGCAAGAACAGTTGATTTCGTCGAGAACCGAAATATGCTTACCTTTGCAGCATGATGCAGAATGTGAAAACCGTATTTCTCGATATCGACGACACGTTGTGGTGGTTTACCGAGAATTCCAAGGTGGCATTCCGCCACGTCTACGACGCACATGGGCTCGAGCACGTGTGCAGCTACGAGCGCTTCCACGATGTGTACCTCAAGAAGAACCGCGAGCTGTGGGAGGCCTATCACCACGGCAAAATCGACAAGGCATTTCTCAACAGCGAGCGTTTCAGATTCACGCTCGAGCAATGCGGCTTCCTGGGCGACCCGCTGGAGCTGGGCAACGTGCTCAACGAGGAGTATCTCAACTACCTGGTGACCCTGCCGCAGGTGCTGCCAGGTGCCAAGGAGCTGCTCGAGTACCTCAACGCCAGGGGCTACGACGTGAACACGCTGAGCAACGGCTTTGCCAGCTTCCAGCCCCGCAAACTCATCTCGGGCGGACTCGACGGCTACATCCACCGCAACATCTTGAGCGACGACTGCGGCATCACCAAGCCGCTGCCGGGCATCTTCGACTATGCCCTGGCCACCTGCGGGGCCAGCCGCGAGAGCACCGTGATGATAGGCGACGACCCCGATGCCGACATTCTGGGCGCCCACAATGCCGGCTGGCGCACCATCTATTTCAACTGGAAGCAGCAGCCCGTGGCCCCCGGCGCGGCCGACGTCACCGTGACCCGCCTCGTCGACATCGAGCACCTGCTGTGACCCGGCCCCCCCACAGCGGCGGCACCTTGCAAGCAACAAGCAGCAAGGCTCCCTGGGCACAGTGGCCCGGGAAGCCTTGAAAACCAAACTGGAAGCTACACATGGCTCGCTCGCGTAACGGACCGTGCAGTCAAAATATAGTGCATAATGAGAATTGTCGTCGCAGCGTGCTTGCACAGCTACTTGTACTCGGCGATGGCCTCGTCGAGAATGCCTTGCACAAACTCGTCGTGGGTGAGCCTCTTGAGCTCCTGCAGGCTCTTGACGCAGGCCTTGAGCATGTTGTCGGAGAGGTTGGCCTGTTGCACCTTGCGGCTGAGCGACATGAGCTTGGTAGCATAGCTCGACACCAAGACATTGGTGTTGTCGCTCTTGGACGCAGCATCCTTGAAGCAATTGCGGTAGTAGTTGAACTTGGTGAGGAATTTCTCCTCGGTGAGCTTGCCAGTCGAGACGTTATCGTCGTTGTCATTGGAGTAGGTATAATTGCCTACCGCGTTGTTCACATAGTCGTTGATGTAGTCGCCCAAGTTGTCGAGCTTGCTCAAGTCGGAGAGATTGTTGAAGGTATAGGTCTTGCCCACGGTACTCGATGCCCTGCCAGGCCGCGGCCCGTAGGTCTTGACCACGCGGCCCTCGACGCGGCCTTTCTTGTTGACAAACCACTCGGCCGAGTAGCAGTAGCGCAGATTCTCGTTGTCGGGGTCGGCCATGCAGTAGAGCACATAGTTGTAATTAACGTTGTTGCCTATCACCACACGGGTGTTGTCGTCGTTGTAAATCATGTAGGGCTCGCGATTGTCGCTGGGCTCGTGGGTGATATAGGTGTAGGACAGCTTGGAGTCGGCCTCGCAGGCATCGGCAAACTTCTTGACCTGACTGTCGTTGGGCAGGTCGAAAGAGATCTCATCGAGAGTCTGTTTCACTCCCTTGTCGTCGGTCTGAGTCGAGGTACGGGTCTTGGTTGCCTGCTTGCGCAGGCTTTCAAAAGCGGCTTTCA